>DATHJR010000057.1:0-5741 GCA_035286525.1 Gemmatimonadaceae bacterium
GCCCATGGCGACCAGAAATTGCGCGAGATCCTGGACGTGCGGCTCGCTCGCCGCATTCCTGATGGTGGTCGTACCGCGGGCGATGCTCGCGGCCATGAGGGCGTTTTCCGTGGCGGTGACGCTCGGCTCGTCGAGAAAGACGTCGGCGCCGCGCAGCCCCTTCGTGCTCAGAACGTAATCCTTGCCGATATCCACCGTCGCACCGAGCTGCTCGAGCGCCAGAAAGTGCGTGTCGACCCGTCGGCGACCGATGACATCGCCCCCGGGAGGTGGAAGGGTGACACCACCGCACCGGGCCAGGAGGGGGCCGGCGAGGAGAATCGACGCCCGGATCTTCGCGCAGAGCACCGGGTCGAGCGCGCTCGACTGCACGACCTTGGCCTCGATCACCAGCGTGTTGCGCTCCGTCCATTCCGCGGAGACGCCCAGCGACATGATCAGCTCGACCAGCGTTTCGCAGTCGCGAATGCGCGGGACGTTTTCGAGGGTGACCTTCCGTTCGGTGAGAAGCGCGGCGGCGATGATCGGCAGCGCAGCGTTCTTGTTGCCCGACGGGACGATGGAGCCGGCGAGCGTACTTCCACCTTCGACGATATAGCGGAGCGAGGCAGCCAATGGTATCCGAGTCGGTTCGGGTCGCGCAAACGAGGGAGGATGCGCGATCGCAAACGTGTGAAGAGCCGGAAGAATGCCCCGGGTCGCGGCTTCAAGTCAAGGAATGTGCTTGACAACCCTGCAACGCGCTCCCTATTGAAGGATCATGGCACCACCATTGCACGTACCCACGCTCACGAGCCGCGGACGCAGCGCGCGGGGCGCGAGAACCTTGATCTCTCCGAACTTCGCGGACGGATGACTCTGATCGCTCAGATGGGCACCTTTTTGATACAGGGTGCGGCAGCCGCCGAAGCTTCTCTAGCCCGTTCCAGCGCGCCGGGAGCGGGATGGCTCGCGATACTGCTTCAAATTGCGGGCGCGGTGTCGTCGCTGTTTTTCCTCGCGCTCATGATCCTGCTGCTTCCCGCGGTGTTCAGGCTGCGGAAGACGGCCGCCAGGCTCGACGCTGTGCTCGACCACATCGAGCGGAGCATCGATCCCATCGCGAAGCACGCCTCGAGGATCGGGGACAACATCGACTACATCTCCACGTCGATTCGCGCGGATGTGCAGGCGATCAGGAAAACGCTGCTCGTCGCGAACAATGGAATCCGCGACGTTATTTACTCGTCGGAGCGGCGGCTGCACGAGCTGGGCGCCGTGCTGCGCCTGGTGCAGGAGGAGGCGGAGCAGGCATTCGTGTCGACGGCATCGACGGTGCGCGGCGTGCGGGCGGGCGCGGCGACGTTCCGCGAGGAGGGTGCGCGTCACGCGAGTGACGACATCGATGACGACGATGAGCTGGAAGAACTCGACGACGATGACTTTGATGAGTACGACGACGACAGTGACCTTGATTCGGCGGTGGACGCCGCGGAGGATATGACTGATGGCTACGACAATGGGTCCGCGTTCGGGCGGGCAGAGCCGCGCATCAAACGGCCGCGACGCAGCGAGCCGGAGTGAGCGCGACGAATACGATCTTCTGACGGCGGCCGTTCTCGGGCTCGTCGCAGGCGCTGGAATCGCGATACTGCTGCGCGGGCGACGCAAGCGTACTCCACGCGATCTGGCGCGCGAGGCGGGCGCGATGGCTGGAGCCGCGGCGGGGCGCGCGGGACGTCGCGGCGTGAAGTGGGCTGCGAATCGCGGCGAGGAAATGTGGGACAAGATCCCCTTCGATGAAATCGGCGATTCGATCGGCGAATACGTGCAGAATGCGCGCGAAACGATCGACGAGACGGTGTCCCACGAGCTCAAGGACCTCCGGAAGGCCATTCGCCGTCACCGCAAGCGCCTCGGCATCTGACAGCGTCGTAACTTCGAGGATGTCCTCGAGCGGTAGAAATCGCCCCCAGCGGTCGACAGGAAGGCGGTGGAGCCGGCCGACGTGGCGCATCGCGGTTCCCTTTGCCCTCGCGGTGGCCGCGCTGTGCGTGATCCCGTCCACGGCCTGGGCGTGGACCCCCGGGACGCACATTTTCCTGGGCGAGGCGGTGCTGAGCGCCCTCGCCCAACTCCCGAAGGCGATCGCCGAGCTGCTCGGCAACTATCCGGTTGAGTTCCTTTACGGCTCCATCGCCGCCGATACGAGCATCGCCAAGAAATACGCGCCCGTTGGGCGGCACTGCCACTCGTGGGCCGTGGGACTCGAGATCTACGATCAGGCACGCGACGAGGCGATCAAGAGCTTCGCGCTCGGCTACCTCGCGCACCTGGCCGCGGACACTGTCGCGCACAACTTCTTCGTGCCCCGCTACCTCATCATCGCCTCGCGCACGACGGGCGTTGGACACAGCTACTGGGAGAGCCGCTTCGAGACGCACCTCGGCCAGGGCTACAGCCGCCGCGCGCGCGAGGTCATCCTCCGCGACCACTCGCGATCCGACGACCACCTCGATCGCATTCTGAGCCCGACGATCTTCAGCACCCAGACGAATCGTCGATTGTTTCGCGGCATGGTGTACGTGACCGACACGGAATCGTGGCAGCGCATTTTCCAGCTCGCGGCCGAGAACAGCCGCTGGGATCTCACCGATCCGGACGTCGCGCGCTACATGGAGCGCTCGTACGACTTCATCATCGACTTTCTGCGGCGCGTCGACTACTCCGAGCCGTACGCGCTCGATCCCGCCGGCGACGATGCGCTGCGCCTCGCGAAGGAAGTGCGGCGCGCTTCGCGAAGGGCCGGAATGGAGTTTCGCATGGCCGAGGAGGCGACACGACAGTTCGCGATGCCGGAATCGCAGCTGCGATTCGCGGCGGAGCTCAAGTCGCCACTCTACTCGCCTGCTGCCGCTCGCGCGGACAAGAGCTGATTGACGGCCTTGGGGTCCGCGCGACCCTTCGACGCCTTCATCACGAGACCGACGAGTACGCCGAGCAGCTTCTTGTCGCCGGCGCGGAACCGCGACGCGACGTCGGGATTTGCCGCGAGCACCTGATCCACCCACCCCGCGAGCGCGTCTTGGCTGCGCTCCTGCAGCAGTCCCTCTCGCTTGGCAATGTCGAGCGGCGCGTCGCCGTTCTCGCTCGCGATCGCAAAGATCTTCGTCGCGGCGTCGTGGCTCACGGTGCCGTCGCGAACCAGCGCGAGCAACTGTGCGAGCGCGGGCGGACGGATCTTGAGGGTGGCGAGCGTCGCTCCCGAGTTGAGGAGCTGGCGCACATCGCGAATGACCCAGTTCGCCGCGCCCTTCGCATCACCGTCCACGCGCGCGACCTCCTCGAAATACGCGGAGAGCGACTGGTCGGCGGTGAGAACCTCGATCTCCGCCGGTGTGAGCCTGTAGTCGGCGAGAAAGCGCGTCTGCTTCGCGGCCGGAAGCTCAGGGAGCTCCGCTCGCGCGTGATTGATCCAGGCGCGCGCGAGCTGGAGCGGCGGCAGATCGGGTTCGGGGAAATAGCGGTAGTCGTGGCTCCCCTCCTTGCTGCGCGCGGGGCGAACCTCGCCACGAATCGCATCCCAGAGCATCGTCTGCTGCGTGACCGTACCGCCGCGCGCGAGCACGTCGCTCTGACGCGCGAACTCGACCTCGAGCGCCCGTTCCACGCCGGAGAACGAATTGAGATTCTTTACTTCGGTCTTCGTGCCGAGCTTCGTCTCGCCGCGAAGCCGCGCGCTGACGTTCGCATCGACGCGCAGACTTCCCTCCTCCATGTTCGCATCGCTCACGCCGGTATACTCGATTACCTGCTTCAGTGCGCGCAGGTAGGCGCCGGCTTCGCGCGCCGAGCGCATGTCGGGCTCGCTCACGATCTCGATGAGTGGCACGCCGGACCGGTTTAGGTCGATTGCCGTGGCACCAGCGTAGCGATCGTGCACGGATTTCCCCGCGTCCTCTTCCATGTGAATGCGCGTGATGCGCACCGTGATCGGAGTGCCGTCCGCGTTCATCCCGATGTCGAGCTTCCCATGCTCGGCGAGCGGCTTGTCGAATTGCGAGATCTGATATCCCTTGGGAAGATCAGGATAGAAGTAGTTCTTGCGCGCGAAGATCGAGGTCTCGTTCACCGTGGCGGAGAGCGCGTGCGCCGCGCGCACGGCGAGCCGCACCGCCTCCTCGTTGAGCACCGGGAGCGCCCCCGGAAGTGCGAGACACACCGGACAGGTGTTCACGTTCGGCGGCGCGCCGTAGGCCGTGCTGCAGCCGCAGAAGGCCTTGGTGCGCGTGAGGAGCTGCACGTGCACCTCGAGCCCAACGACCATCTCGTAGTCGCTGGCGGCGCTCATGTCGCCTCTGCGTGCGACGCTTCGAGTGCAAAGGCGCCGCGGAACATCATCTGCTCGTCGAAGTGACTCGCCATCAGCTGTCCGCCCACCGGCAGCCCGTCGACGTCGCCGATCGGGACCGAGATCGCGGGAACTCCCGCCAGATTCGCGGTTGCCGTGAAAATGTCGCTCAGATACATCTCGTACGGGTCGGACTTGGCGCCGAACTCGAACGCCGGGCTCGGGGTGGTGGGCGTGAAGAGGAGATGCGCCCCCGCGGCGAAGACCTCGCGGAAGTCCTGCGCGATGAGCGTGCGCACCTCCTGCGCCTTCTTGTAGTAGGCGTCGTAGTAGCCGGCGGAGAGCACGTAGGTGCCGAGCAGAATCCGCCGAGTGACCTCGGCGCCGAACCCGCGCGTGCGCGTCGATTCGTACATCGCGCGGAGACCATCGGCCGTGATGCGCAATCCGTATCGCACACCATCGAAGCGCGCGAGATTCGACGATGCCTCCGCCGGCGCGATGATGTAGTACACCGGAATCGCGAGATCCGTGTGCGGAAGCGAGACGTCTCGCACCTCGGCCCCGCGCGCGCGCAGGCCGTCGAGCGCGTCGTCGCACAGCTTCGCCACGCGCGGATCGAGCGTCTTCGGGAAATACTCGCGCGGCTTGCCGATCACGACTCCCCGCAGATCGGCGGTGGCCGCACGCGAGTACCGATCGACGGGACGATCCTCGCTGGTCGCATCGCGCACATCACGGCCGGCGATGACTTCGAGCGCGACGGCGGCATCGCGCACGGTGGTTCCGAACACGCCGACCTGGTCGAGCGACGATGCGAAGGCTACGAGGCCGAACCGGCTGACGCGTCCATAGGTGGGCTTCACGCCGACGACGCCGCAGTACGACGCGGGCTGGCGCACGGAGCCTCCGGTCTCTGAGCCGAGCGCGATGCGCACGATGCCGGCGGCGACGGAGGCCGCGGAGCCGCCGGACGAGCCGCCGGGAACGCGCGTGCGGTCGACGGGATTGAGCACCGGCCCCCATGCGCTGTGCTCGTTCGAGCTCCCCATCGCGAACTCATCGCAGTTCGTTTTGCCGACGAGAACCGCGCCCGCGTCGCGCAGCCGCGTGATGACCGTCGCCTCGTACGGGCTCACGTAGCCCTCGAGGATGCGCGAGCCGCACGTTGTCTGGAGATGCGTGGTGGCGATGTTGTCCTTCGCGACGAAGGTGACGCCGGCGAGCGTACCTGTCGCGGGGATCGCGTCGACCGCGGCGGCGTCCGCGAGCGCGCGCGCCTCGTCAGTCCAGAGAATGCAGTTGAGCCCCGTGAGGCCTGCGTCGACCTCCGCCATGCGCCTGAACGCATCGCGGACCGCGCCCACGGCCGACGCGCTCACTCGACAGACTCGTCGTCGCCCGACGACTC
>DATHJR010000058.1:0-4624 GCA_035286525.1 Gemmatimonadaceae bacterium
TGCCGACGCGAGCTTGCCGCGAGCTCCGATCGACTGAACACCACCGGGACGAATCTGTATCAGAGCTCCGTGCAGCTCGACAGTGCGCAAGGTGAGCTCTTGTCATACGAGAAGAAGCACCCAAAGTTGGAAACGGCTCGGGAGAAAGGCATCGATGTATCCGATCCTGCCGCGCCGTCACCCGATTACGGACGCCGCCTATTCGGTTCCGGAGAAACTCAGGGGAAATGGGGAGAGGGGATCGAAAAGGTCGTGGCGGGGGTGGGGATCGCCACGCACCTCATGACGGCTGTTCCGGAGGCCAATCAGGAATTGCTGGGCAAACAACCTCTTACGGAGCACGTCGGCTCCGCGGTAGCCGGATCGACAATCACTCTCGACGAGAAATTGGTGGTTCAGTCCCGGCCCGAGAGCGAGGTGAGTGCGACTCCTCACCAGAAGGAAGGGAAGGATCCGGAGAAGCCCGATCTCGACGCGCCCGTGGGTGACATCGGGGACTTGAACAAGATCACCTCTTCCGGCGATCTCAAGGAAAAGTCCAAAAAGCTGGTGGAAGACGCCGAAAAGGCGAATACGGCGCACGAGAGCACACCGACGCGCTCAGCCGATGACATCGCTGCCAAGCCACAGGAATCGGCCGCGTACAACACGAGCGCTGAATTTCGAACGCAACCCACATGGCCCGATCCCGAGAGATCCGCCGCGGCGATCGCGTCACAACCCGCGCCCGCGCCCGCGAACGACAACGTGCCTCAGCCAAAAGGGCCCTCGGTCGCCGCGCAATCGCAGCCTTCGCCGGAGAGACCAGCGGGCGGCGGCATGCCGGATCCCGATCCCCCTGCGCGCGCGATCGCGACGCAGCCGCCTCCGGCGAACGACAACAATCCGCGATCGCCTGCGAACGACAACGATCCAAACCTCTGAGGCGGGAGCGACCTTCGCGGCGTACCCCTGCTCGAATCGGACCGTTCGCGCGTACTACTGCTTCGCGAGCTCCGCCCGAAATCTCTGCGCCATCCCCGGCTGGCCGAGCGAGTCGTACTCGATCGCGAGATCCTCGCGCGCGGTTTGAATCCACGTCACCGACGAACTGGCCTTCTTCATCACGATCTCATAGCCCGCGCGACTCTGGCGCTCCGCCTCAGCGAATCGCTTCTCCTGCACGAGCACGTGCCCCAGTCGCACGAGCCCAATTCCCGTGAGAGGGTGATCCGCCGGCAGCGTCGACCCGAATCGCGCCAGCGCATCACGCAGAAGCAGCTCGGCACGTTGGTAGTCTTTCCTCTGCAGGTAGACCCCGGACAGGTTGGACAGCGCGACGCCAATCAGGTAGTGCTTGTCCGCGTACACGGTACGATAGATCTCTGCCATCCGACGGAAATACGTCTCGGCCGTATCCAGTTTGCCCTGCGACAGCGCCACCTTTCCGAGCTCGTTCAGTGTCGACGCGACGCGCGGGTGCACGCGACCATACACGCGTTCCTGAATCACGAGCGCCTGCTCGAGCATCTGCGCCGCATCCGCGTACTTTTCCTGCCGCACGAGCGCGCGACCGAGCATGGTCATCGCCGATGCCGTTTCCTGGTGGTTCATCCCATACCAGCCTTCGGTGATGTCCAGCCCCTCGCGATCGAAGCGCTCGGCTTCAGCGTAGTGCCCCAGCTCCAGTTGAATCGCGCCCAGGTTGATCAGATCGTCCGCGACGTGCGGATGACGTTCGCCGTAGAGCGTGCGATCGATCGCGAGCACTCGCCGGTTCAGCGAATCGGAAAGGGCGTAGTGGCCAGCGTAGAAGTGGGAATTCGCCAGCTCCGTCATGCTCGCTGACAGCTCGTGTGTCGGCTTTCCCACGGACTGAAGCCGCACCGCCTCCTCCAATACTGTGATCGCCTGCTCGTACGCGCCTCGATCCTCGAGCAGCTGGCCGAGCGCGGTCGTCGCCGACAGCACAGCTGGATCCTGTGGTGACAGACGACGCTTGCTCATCTCGAGTCCTTCACGGATGAGCCGTTCCGCTTCGGCATACTGCGCCTGGCTGTCGCGCAGGGAGCCGAGCGCAACGAGGCTTGCCGCGACATCGGGATGATCGGGACCCAGAAGCGACTTGCGTTCCTCGAGCGCGAATCGCAGGAGAGAATCCGCGCGACCAAGGTTGCCGAGCTTCTGATAGATGCTGCCGAGCGTGGCAAAGAGCTCCGCCTGCGTCGCGGGATCGCGATCGAGGCTCCTCGCCTCCTTCACGCCGCGATCGATGAGCGTGACGACACGGAGGCTGTCGGCGGGACCGGCCTCCGCATCCCCGCCCTCGAAGAGCGTCAACATGAAGCGCTGAATGCGCTGCGTTCGGGCCGACTCCGCGATCGCAGCGTTGCGGGCGATCGTGAGCCGAGCCGTGTAGAACGCGACGAGAGCCACGACCGCCACGAGCGCCACTGATGCCGCGGAGAGTGGTCGCCAGTTGCGCCGCGCGAACTTGCCCAGCCTGTAGCGAGCGCTGTCGGGCCGCGCCTCGAGCGGCTCGCCCTTGAGATAGTGGTCAATGTCGCGCGTGAGCGCTTCGACGGAGCGGTATCGTCGCTGCGGATCCTTGTGCATCGCGCGCAGGCACAGCACGTCCAGGTCCGCCCAGGCGCTCTTGCTCACCGATGGAATGCGCGCCTCCGCGTCCGACACGGCCGCGATGCGTCGCGCGACCGCCGACGGTCTCACCGGTTCGTGCCCGACAATGATCGCTTCCGCTTCGGCCGGAGACCGATGCGCAAGATCGAACGGCAGTCGCCCTGCCAGCAGCTCGTAGAGCACTACGCCGAGCGAGTAGACATCGGTGTGGATGCCGGCGGCTCCCCCGCGCATCTGCTCCGGCGCCGCGTACGCGGGCGTCATCAGTCGCAGGCCCGTCATCGTCGGATTCACCGGCTGCTCGAGCGTCTCGAGCTGCTTCGAGATGCCGAAATCGAGCAGCTTGACGAATCCCTCGTGGCTGACGAGGATGTTCGACGGTTTGAGATCGCGATGGATGATGAGATGCCGATGCGCGTGTTGGACGGCTTCGCATACCGCGCGAAACAGCGTCAGTCGCTCGCGGATCGTGGAGGCGTGCGCGGTGCAGTAGTCCGTGAGAGCGACGCCCTCCACGTATTCCATCACGAACCACGGCGTCCCGTCGGCCAGGGCGTCGGCGTCGTAGAGACGCGCGATCGACGGATGATTGAGCTGGGCGAGCGCGCGCTGCTCGTTGGCGAATCGTTCGCGCCGCGCGGGTGAAAGCCACGCATCGCGCAGGATCTTGATCGCGGCAAGGCTTCCGAGATCGTCGCGCTCGGCGAGATACACCACGCCCATGCCGCCCTCGCCGAGCATACGCTTTACCCGGTAGGCGCCGAATTCCTCCAGCGGAAGGGCAGCGCATTTCCTGTCGCCGAGCAATTGCTGCGCGACGTGAGCGACGTCGCTATCCAGCATGGCGTTCTCTCTCGCGTCCTCCTCGAGCATCGAGAGCACGTCCGCCAAGAGTGCCGTATCGGAACCGCACGCCTCTTCGACGAACGCGCGCCGCGCGGGCTCCGTCAGATCACTCGCGCCATGGAAGACGTATTGGATTCGTTCCCAGCGCGCTGCGTCCATTTCCGCTCCCGGCCTTTCGCGAAGAAAAGGTCGCGCCTCTAGTGCGTTTGTCTAGTGCGCTTTGTCTAGTGCGCTTTGTCTAGTGCGCTTTGTCTAGTGCGCTTTGTGCAGCTCGTGCGCCAGCCATGCCCTGGCGGCGCGCCAGTCGCGAACGATCGTAGCCTCCGATACCTCTAGGAGCTGCGCCGTCTCATCGATGTCGAGGCCGCCGAAAAATCGGCTCTCCACGATCATCGCCTGGCGCGGATGCAGAAGCCGGAGCTCATCGAGGGCGGCGTTGAGTGCGAGAAATTCATCGGCGTGACTCGCGGTGGCGGCGAGCGCGTCGTCGAATGTCACGAAGGCCGTTCCGCCTCCCCGTTTCTCGGCCGAGTGCCGTCGCGCCGCTTCGACGAGCACCTGGCGCATGGCGCGCGCGGCGATGCGTTTGAAATGAAGGCGCGAAACGACTGCGATCGGCGGGGAGCTCGAGAGCTTGAGCCACGCCTCGTTCACGAGCGTCGTCGGACTGAGCGTCGCCCCGGGATCGCTGCGTCGCACGCTCGAGGCCAACCGGCGCAGCTCCTCGTAGGTCGCGCTGAACAGTAGATCCAGCGCGCGACGGTCGCCCGCGATCTCACCCAGGTCGCCGAAGCTCCACCTCTCTGCCTCTCGCGTTCCTTCCGCCATGACGGGTTTACCCGCGTCTTTGCGCAATGCGATGTAGAACCGCAGTGCATCAGATCAGGACGAATTGCCGGAAGAGGAGACTCATCCGCGGCATCACGCTAACACCCGACCGGCAGGGAGTGCAACGGTTCGTCGCCGGGGATAGTACCCGGCCGTATAGGAGATCGGCGCGGGAAGTCAGGAACAGGCGATTCGAACACACACCCCGGAGAACGCACATGAACGTGAATCTCAGCAAATTCAGCCTGGCGGACACGTCTCCGCAGCAGGTACTCGGCGTGCTGAAGGCGACGGGGTCGACCGATCCGGATGTTCTGTTCGCTGCGAAGGA
>DATHJR010000059.1:0-2769 GCA_035286525.1 Gemmatimonadaceae bacterium
CGATGTTGTCCCTCGCCTCCGGGCCGCCGTCCTCGTTTCGCCACACGAGATAGCGCTGGCTGCTCATGAGCGACAGAGTCGACGTGAGACGCGTATTCGGCGAGAGGTCGTAGCCGCCATCGAGAGCGAGGATGTTCCACGGGCTCGCGAGCCAATTGCGCGACCGAAAGGACGCGCGCGCATTCTCGCGGAAGTCCGCATCGTCGAGCCCACCAGGCATGTGGATCTGGTTGCGCAGCATCGAGTACGAAAGGCCGAGCGAGAGTTTTTCGGCGGGCCGATACGTCACCTTGCCCGCCGCCGTCACCTGCGAGACGTCGGAGTTCGGGCGCCAGCCATTCTGATGGCGATACTGTCCGTACGCGAAATACGTCCAGTTCTTCTTCCCGCCCTCGAGGGAGAGATACGAATTGAGCATCCCGAAGCTTCCGCCGGTCTCGCGCGCCTTGACCGCGAGCGCCGAGTCGGGCGTGCCATCGCGCAACACGTAGTCGATCACGCCGCCGAACTGCGGACCGAACTGCAGCGACGAGCTTCCCCGAACCAGATCCACCCGCTCCACCGCCTCGGCCGGCGGCGTGTAGTACGTCTCGGGGTAGCCGTACAGATCGGCGACGATGTTCACGCCGTCCTGGCGCACGTTCATCTCGACGGACTGCACGGGATTCAGCCCGCGAAAGCCGATCCCGTTCGACGGGAACCCGCTACTCGCGCTCTCGCTGATGTTCGCGCCGGGGATGCGCGCGAACAGCTGCCGCGACACATCCTGCGACGCGTTCATGGGAAGGCTGTCGACCTGCACGCTCTCGGTTTTCTTTCCGGCGAAGATTTCGGTGCCGCGAACATCGGGAAGGCTGCCGATCGTCGCCGGCGCAGCACGGCGCGCCGTGACGACCACCGGCTCGAGCTGCTCGGGGCTCGCGGCGGGCGCGCGCAGCACAACGTCGACGATCGCGGCGCGATCGCGTACGGTGACGCTCACCTGGCGCGTCATGAGCGAGTCGTGCTGGAAGGTCAGCACCCAGGCGCCTGCCGCAACGTTGGCGAGGGCATAGTTCCCGCTCGCATCCGTCGTCGCGGCCCGCGGTCCGGAGGAGCGCCGCGGGTGCTCGCCCGTTCCCCGGTCGAGAATCACGATCACACCGCTCAGGGGCTGGCCGGTAGCGGCTCGCACGGTTCCCCGCACCGATCCGGAATCGGCTGCGGGCGGCGGGGCTCCCCCGTAATTATCCTGGGCCTGCGTGCGGGTTGCCGTGAGCATGCCCAGCGTGACTACGAGAACCAGCACGCGCGCCCGGCAAGTGCGGTCGCAGCGGGAGTGTGTCCCTTTCATGAAATGCGTGTGCAGAGGGGGAGAATTCAATTCCGAGTAAATCACTCGGGATTGGATTTACAGCACCGCCCCCCTCTCTGTCAACACGGGCGCTGGCCGACTCGGGGCGGCGTCTTCAGGCCGCCGCCGGTAGCCGCGTCTTGAACCAGATGTAGAGCGGAGTTCCAAGCAGCAGCACCAGGAAACCCCAGAACACCACCTGGGCTCCCACTCCCCACGTTGTCCACACCAGAAAAAAGAAGCACACCAGCGCCAGCATCGATGTCTTGCGCTGCTCGCGTATCGTGAACCGCGCCCGGTCGCGCCGCGCCAACAGCAACGCCGCCGCGGAATTGTAGATATACGGAAAGAGCGTCCCCAGATTCGCCAGCAGCACGGTGAAGTTGAAGACCTCGAGCAACGTGCTTCCGGGAATGAAGTACAGCGTCAGCATCGCGCTCGTGATCACGCACCCACCGAGCAGCGCAACGTACGGCGTTCCGAAGCGCGGATGGATGCGCGCGAAGGCTGAGAAGAACAGTCCGTCCTGGGCGGCGCTGAAGGGGATGCGTCCGGCCATGAGTACCCAGCCATTCAGCACGCCGATCGAGGCCCCGATCGCCGCCACGCTCACCGCCACCGCCGGCCAATCGCCGAGCGTCTTGCGCACCGCGAGCTCGAGCGGGCGTGCCGACGAGGCGATGACGTCGTTGGGCAGCGCGCCGATCACGGCCACCGCGGACAGCAGAAAAATCATCGTCGCCAGACCATAGCCGAGCAGCGTTCCGAGCCGAATCGTCCGCTGCGGCGTCTGCATCTCCTCGGCCGGCACCGTCGCTGATTCGATGCCGGCGTACGCCCACACCATGAGCGCCGATCCGGCAGCGATGGGCGTCCACGTCCCCTTCGGATGGAAGGGATGAAAGTTGGCGGGGTCGAGCTTGAACAGCGCGAGGGAGAGCAGCACGAGCGGAATGACGTTGATGAGGAGAATCGACTTCTGCACGCGCGCGCTCTGTTTGACGCCGAGGATGTTGATGCCGCAGAGGGTCCAGAGCACCGCCTGCGCGAGCGCGAACTGCAACAGGTGGCTCTCGGCCAATCGCGGCGAGAAGGTGACGGCGTAGCCGATGGCGCCCGTGACGATCGCCGCGTTGCCGACGACGGCGCTGAGCCAGTACATCCAGACCGTCTGAAAGCCGGCGAATTCGCCGAACGCCTCGCGCGCGAAGACGTACGGACCGCCCGTGCGCGGGTAGCGCGGGCCGAGCTCGGAGTAGAGGAGGGCGAGGAGAAGAAATCCCGCAGCGGTGATGACCCACGACACGAGCCCGATGGGTCCCACCACCGCCGCGACCGATGCGGGCAGCGTGTAGAGCGAGGTGCCGAGCATGTTGCCGGAGACGAGAGCGACCGTTCCGAACAGGGTCAGATCGCGCAGCAGGGCGCGTTTCGGC
>DATHJR010000060.1:0-6624 GCA_035286525.1 Gemmatimonadaceae bacterium
AGCGGAATCTCGAGTCGGCTGCGCAGACTCCACAGCTTGTCGAGTCCCTCCACCTCGAACACCGCCTTCTCACCATCCACCGAGATATCCACCATGTAGCGCTCCTGGCGAAAGAGAAAACGAGTCAGGCGGCCGGAACGAGCGAGTGGCGCTCGATGCTGCCATCGATCGCGCGGCCATCGAGCGTGAAATAGAGATGGCTCTCCATGACGGACAGCTGAAAGGACATGCGGCGATCGAGCCGCGCAATCAATGCGGCGAGGAGCGTTCGATCCACGGCGTACAGCTCGATCTCCTCCACGCGATGGATGCGCTCGCCCGCGTACTGGCGGAGCAGCTGCAGCGGATCCCGGTGCGTGTAGATGGCGACGCGCGGCGCGGCCTTGCTGGCCTTGTGCAATCGCGCCGCATCGGGCGCTCCGAATTCCACCCACAGCTCGAGCGCGCCCGTGAGATCGCGCACCGCAAGCGGCGGCTCATCCGGCTCCGCGATCCCTCTCGAGAACCCGATCCCCTCGGCGTACTCGAGGCAGTACGCGATCACGCGCGTGAGGAGATACTCCTCCGTCTCCGATGGCTGCTGCGCCACGCGCAGCGCGAGCGTCTCGTAGACATTGCGGTCGACGTGCGCGAGCTCGATGTCGAAATTGTAGATCGTCGCGGTGAGCGCCACTCTCAGTGCCGTTCGCTAGCGTCCGCGCTGACCCGATTTCTGCGATGTATCGCGTGGCTTCACGTGCGTCTGCGGCGCCTTCGATTGACGCGGCGCCCAGATCGGCGCCTTTGGTCCGCGACTATCGCCCGGCTTTGGAGCAGCCTTGGGGATCGCGGTGTGCTTCTTCTTCATGAGGACCTGCGGTTTGAGAACGAGCCTCGTGCATCATCAAAGATAGCGGCAAAGGGCCGAGCCACGATCTTGCCGCGGGGCCGTGATGCTCTATACTGAACCCACAATGCCAAGACTGTGGCTCGGGTGTCTCGCTGGAGTTATCTACGGCGCGCTGTCTGCCGCGGCGATGCTCCCGCTCTCCTTTCCGGATAAACGCGCGGCACTCACCGGTGCGTTCCTGAATCGTTTCGCGATCGGAGTCATGATCGGCGCATCGGTCGGCGCGCCGCAGATCGAGCACCTCGGCGCTCCCGCCTGGCTCGTCGGGGCGGGTATCGGCATCCTGATCAGCGCCGCAGACGCGGTCATCACCAAGGCGTACCTTCCGATTCTCATCCTCGGCGCGCTCGGCGGTGGAATCGTGGGCGAGGTCGTTACGCGGTGGGGTCGCTGAGCGCGACCTCGCTCATCCCGATGCGATTGGTGCTGCCCGGAACGCCGTGCCGGGGCGCGCCGCCGCTCGCCACACCCACCAGAGCATGGGCAGCTGGAGCGGAAGGCGAAACCAAAGCGCCGCCTTCCAGAGCGCGGACGCGTTGAACACGTACGCCAGGTGCAGCATCTGGATGTTCGCCGGGAACACCGCGATGAGGAGCGCGATCAGCCCCCACCCAGCCGCGCGTCGCGTGCGCGGAGAGAGCACGCCCAGTCCTCCGAGGATCTCGAATGCTCCGCTCAGAGCCACGAGCAGCGGCGCGTTTGGTAGCCACGGCGGGACGATCGCCGCGTAAAGCTCGGGCCTCACGAAATGCATGACCCCGGCGAAGGTGAAGAAGCCGGCGAGCAGTACGCGAGGCCACGTGAGGCCGAGGCCGATTTGCACTTGCTTCGGTGCTCCTTCGGCAGACGTCATGCTAATCGGGGGCTCGTTCGCAGTGGCCGCGGCATCGACAACCGAGCCTGCGCGTGGTCAGGGCCCTGCCTTGGGAAAGGCAAAGATCCAGACGAGCATCACGATGAGGATGACTATTCCACCGAACACGATCTTGTGGTGGATCTTTCGTTCGCCGCTGCTCACGGGTTTCCTGGGTGACGTGTGCTAGTGCACTTCGCGCAAGTGCGTGACGGCGAAAACGCGATCGACGCGATGTTCGCGAATGTATAGTACCACCAGGTAGCGGCGCCGCGTGTTCTCGCCCCACCGGCGCCGGCGAACGTAGTCGCAGGTGACATACTCGGTTCCGGGCTCGTCGGGTGCGGAGTGGGCTTGCAGCGTGTCGCCCTCGTCGGACTGCAGGGTGTCGGACCGCACGCACTCGAAGCCCTGGGTAACGAGCGCACGCTCGGCGCTCGCATCGTTCGCGCCGACCGGAATCGCACGCTGCACGCGCGCGGTGAGCTCGTACGAGTCCTTGCTTCCGGCCACGAGCGGCGGATCCGCCGAGCACGCGAGGAGCACGACGGCAAGCAGAGCCCTGGTGCGCCAACGCCGAGGCACGCCGTGCTAGACCTTTTTCCGCCCCGCGGCCACGAGCGCCACACCAGCCACGACAGCCACGAGACCGGCGACGGGTGGAATGAAGCCGCGATCCTCCTTCGAGATCTCGAGCCCGCCGACCTTTACGGAATCCTTGTTCTTCGTGTAGCTGATGCCCTGCATCGCGAGCACCACGACGCCAGCGATGATGAGAATGACGCCGATGATTCCGAGTGGTCGCATGCGGAGCTCCTGTTGGTTTGGTCGTTCACCGGTCGGCCGACCGGCGTCGTGCAGGAATGAGCGGGCTATGTGGCCGAGAGCGACTTGCCGATTTCGCGGATCTGCGCTGCGTGCCGATCTTCGTGCAGGGCCGCGGCGACGATCCAGTGGTACATGTTGAGCGGCCCGAACACGGGGTGCGATTGCATCAGGTTCTCGAGCGACACACCGTTCGCATCGTGCAGCGCCAGCACGATCGCCGCGCGCGACTGGTCGAGCGCCTGCTGGGCCGACTCCGTGTCGAGCGCGCCAGTGGGACGCACCGGTTCGGGCGCAACGATCTTCCTGCCACGATCGACGACGCCGGACGGATTCGCAAAAGTGGCGACGACCGAGCTCGTCTCTGTATCCGGGCCGACGCCGCTCGCACGTGCGGCGGCAACCTGCCGCGTCAGCAGCAACGCGACGCGTTTCTCGATCAGCGCGAGATGTTCGACCACCTCGGCCACCGACCAACCACCATCTCGTGGCTTGATCTCATGGAGCCTCGCCGGAACCGACGCCACGGCCTCGCGAAGCCCGTGGCTGTGCAACTCGAGATAGTCGAGGAGCTCCTGGATTCGCGGATGCATGCTCGAGGGCTGCGATGCAACGGATGATGACATTGTGGCCACCGTCTAAAGGTGCTGCGGATGGCGGACCGTTCGCTCGCTCACCACGTTGCCGGTATTGAGCGTGCCCGCGGGCTCGAACAACAAAATCTCGGCCTCGTTCGTAGCGACGGGTCGATGCTCCACACCGCGCGGCACGATGAGCATGTCGCCCGGTGCGAGATCTATCGTGCGATCGCGCAATTCCATTCGGAAGTTGCCGCGATGGACGAGAAAGAGCTCGTCCTCTCGCTCATGGTGGTGCCAGTCGAACGAGCCAAGGATCTTCACGAGCTTCACCTGCTGTCCATTGAGCTCGCCAACGATCCGCGGTTGCCAATGATCGTCGATCGCCTCGAATTTCCTGGCGAGCACCACCTTCTCGATTGCCATCGTGCCTCCCCGTTCACTCATTTTGTGGTCCGTCGTTCGACTGGTCGATCGGAGACTCGATCTCGGCGTGAAATCCCGCGAGCACACGCTCTAGCGCATCCTCGAGATGGTGGCCCCCTTTCCCTTGATAAGCGAGCGCCACGTGACGGGCGAGGTCGGCGAGCACGATCCCCCAGGCGGCCGGATCGGGCCACACATCGGTTCGGAGCACGACGTGATGTTGATCGTTTGCCACCCACAGCCGGGCGATCTCGAACGACCTCGTATCCTCGTGCGCCGCGGGCGGCGGCGCCATCTCATCCTTGGGATAACTCATGGCACTCGCGCGCGGGCCAGGTTCGTGCGTTCATTCAAAGGGGCAGGATGCCCCATTTCACATTCAAACGCTAGAGACCGATTATGGCCAAACAGGACACTTCGCCCGCGCCGGTCACGCGCGACCAACTCGTCGCGGGACTGCAGCAGGATCTCGCCCGCGAGTACAAGGCGATCATTCAGTACATCATCTTCAGCCAGAAACTCGACACCGCGCGATTTCAGAACATCGCCGGCGAGCTCGAGAAGCACGCGCACGAGGAGCTCGACCACGCCCTGGCCATCGCGCGCCAGATCGACTACTTCGGCGCGTACCCTGTGCACACGCCCGCGCCGGTCGAAGTGTCGGAAGACAATGAGGAGATGCTGTGGGCGGATTTGCGCGCCGAGGACGACACGATCAACAACTATCGTCAGCGCATTCGACAGGCGGAAGAGCTTGGTGAGTACGCGCTCGCGGAGGTGCTCCAGGAGCTGATCAAGCAAGAGCAGGATCACCAGATCGATCTCGCCTCCGCGCTCGGAGTCACGCCGAGCCCGCATCAGCGGAAGGGCGAGGGGGCGAAAAAGAGCAAGAAGTAAACGAGCGGTAGAGGGCCCAGCGCCGTCGTCCGCGCTGGGCCCGGCTGCGAGTCTGGCGTTCGGATTCGTATCGCATAGCTTCGATCTCGTTGACGGCTACGCTCCAAGGATCGAGTGTCGCCCCTCGATTTCTCACTTGTGGAGCAGAAGAGACGTGGAGTCCGACGTCCGTTCACTCATCGAGCAAGCAGACCGCGCCGACCCGGTCGCAGCGGACGCGCTGTTCACGATGCTGTATGCGGAGTTGCACCGGCTGGCGGAGAGCAGCCTGCGTCGCGCGGGAGCATCGATCACACTCGGCGCGACGACGCTTCTGCACGAAGCGTATCTCAACATGGCCGGCCGCGAAGGCGTGGCGTACCCCGATCAGGCGCGTTTTCTCGGCTACGCCTCGCATGCGATGCGAGGCTTGATCATCGACTACACGCGTCGACGGCGCGCGCAGAAGCGAGGACGAGAGCTCGAGATTACGCTCGAAGGCGAAGTGGCGCAGCTCACCGATTCCATGCGTGATGTCGAGGAGCTGGAAGAGCTCGGCGACGCACTCGACGAATTGGCGACGCTGGAGCCTTCGCTCGCCGAACTGGTGGATATGCACTTTTTCTGCGGCTTCACCTTCGCCGAGATCTCGGCGCTGCGGAGTGTCTCGGAGCGGACGGTACGACGGGACTGGAGGAAGGCGCGCCTGCTCCTTCACCGTGCCCTCCTCAGCGGCGACTAGTTAACGCCCCATAAGCGCACTCAGTGGTGTGGATTCCTCTTAATGTCCGGTTCGCCAGCGCGACTCCGATCTACTAGGTAGCGGGACATCCTGGCGGATGACCCCGCTCGAGTGAGGTCCGGCAGCGAACCACTAAATCGAGGGTGTTATGCGCCGCGCGACGTGGAAAACGGGTGTGGCGGTGGCCATTCTGGTCGCACCGCTCGTGAACTGCGCAGACGACAAACCGGCGGCTACGACTGAGCCGTCCGCATCGCAACGGGCGCCCGCGCCAGCATCCGGCACCGTTTCAGCGGCGCTCGTGCGACAGCTCGCCGCGGGGCGTGGCGTGGTACCGCTGCAGCCGGCGCCGTTCGTGCGACCGCCGCTCGCCAGGTTGGGCCAGGCACTCGCGTTCGACAAAATTCTCAGCGGCAACCGGGATATATCCTGCACCACCTGTCACCTGCCGGAGTTCGCGACCGGTGATGGCCGGAGTCTTTCCGTAGGACAGGGGGGAACCGGAGTGGGCCCCGGGCGCACGCTGCCGTCGGGGATCTTCATTCCGCGAAACGCGCCACCGCTCTTCAATATCGGCGCGATGAAGCATCTGTTCTGGGACGGCCGCGTCCAAATTGATGCACACGGCGAGCTCACCACGCCCGCCGGCCCTCAACTCTCGCGCGAGATGCTCCGCGTGCTCGAGTACGGACCGGCATCGGCACTCGCGCTGTTTCCGGTCGGCAATCGAGACGAAATGCGCGCGTACGGCGGAAACGAGCTAGCCGCCATTCCCGACAGCGACAATACTGCGATCTGGGCAGCGCTGATGAAGCGCCTCGGCGCGATTCCCGAATATCGGCGCATGTTCGAAGCAGCGTACCCGGGACAGCGCTTCGAGAACATGACGTTCGCCCACGCGTCCAACGCGATCGGCGCGTTTCTCGTGGACAGACTCACGTTCGCGAGCACCCCGTGGGATCGCTTTCTCGCCGGCAATGACAACGCGCTCACACCAGGGCAGCTCGTCGGCGCCCAGACGTTTCTCACGCTCAAGTGCTCGCTCTGTCACAATGGATCGACCTTCAGCGATGAGAAGTTCCACGACGTCGCGGTCGCGCAGATCGGTCCGGGCAAAGGAAACGGCCCGAGTCTTCGCGATGACTTCGGCCGCATGAACATCACGGGACTCGAGACGGACAAGTATCTCTTCCGCACGACGCCGCTCCGGAACGTGGAGCTCACCGCGCCGTACGGTCACGACGGCGCGATCGTGACGCTTCAGAGCTTCGTCGAGCACTACAGCGAATCCGACCTCAAGCTGCTCGCCTTCGATCCGTTGCAACTCGAGCCGGCGCTTCGCGCGACTCTCCTTCCGACCACCTCGGATATACTCGCGCAGCGGGACACGCTGTTGAAAGGCGTCGTCCTGACACCGGTGCTCGTGAGCCAGCTA
>DATHJR010000061.1:0-2714 GCA_035286525.1 Gemmatimonadaceae bacterium
CGCGCACTCGCAGCTCACCGCGCGGGAAATAGTGCAGCAGTCGCTCGAGATCGCCGGCGACATCTGCATCTATACGAACAAGAACATCACTATTCTGGAGCTGTAGCGACGTCTCCGGGCGCGCCGGTGCAATAGCACGGCTCGCGCTCGCACGCCGCATTTGATCATGCCATCGAATCGCACGCAGCAGGCAGTAGCCCGGCTCGCCGACCTCACGCCGCGACAGATCGTCGGTGAGCTCGACCGCTACATCGTCGGGCAGGGGAACGCGAAGAAGGCCGTCGCCATCGCGCTCCGCAATCGCTGGCGCCGCCAGCAGGCGCCGGACGACATCCGCGACGAGATCTCGCCGAACAACATCATCCTCATCGGACCCACGGGCGTCGGCAAGACGGAGATCGCCCGCCGCCTCGCCAAGCTCGCGGCCGCGCCATTCATCAAGGTCGAGGCGTCGAAGTTCACCGAGGTTGGCTACGTCGGCCGCGACGTCGAGTCCATGGTGCGCGACCTCGTAGAGAGCGCGATCGACATGGTGCGCAACGAGCGCGAGAGCGATGTCGAGGACCTCGCGTACGAGAAGGTCGACGAGCGGCTGCTCGATCTCCTTCTGCCCAAGCCGACTACCGAGACGACCGCCGCTGACGCTGCGGTCGCGCGCCCCGAAGGCGCGGCTCCCACCGGTCCCGCGCTGTTCGTGGTCAGCGCCACGGGCGCGACATCGCGAGAACCCGCCGACGAAGTTGGCGCGGAGCGGTATCGTCGCACGCGCGAGAAGCTCAAACAGCTCCTCATCGACCTCAAGCTCGAGGATCGCGAGGTCGAGGTCGAGGTGAGCGGCGGCAAGGGACCGATGTTCGACATGATGGTCCCGCAGGGTGCGCCCGAGGGGATGGAGAACTTTACGGACATGCTGCAGGAGATGATGCCGAAGCGCCGCAAGAAGCGCACGGTGAAGGTGAGCGAGGCTCGCCGCATCATTCTCGAGCAGGAACTGGAGAAGCTCATCGATCTCGACGACGTTACGGCCGATGCGGTCGAGCGCGTGGAGAAGATGGGGATCATCTTCCTCGACGAGATCGACAAGATCGCCGGCGAGCGCTCGCAGATGGGCGGGCCCGACGTCTCGCGCGAGGGCGTGCAGCGCGATCTCCTGCCGATCGTCGAGGGCTCGAACGTGCAGACCAAGTACGGCCTCGTGAAAACCGACCACGTGCTCTTCATCGCGGCGGGCGCCTTCCACGTGTCGAAGCCGAGCGATCTGATCCCGGAGCTGCAGGGCCGATTTCCGATTCGCGTCGAGCTCACGCCGCTCACGGAGGCGGATTTCGTTCGCATCATGACCGAGCCCGAGAACGCGCTCACCCGCCAGTACTCGGCGCTCGTCGAAGCGGAGGGCGCGTCGCTCATCTTCACCGAGGATGGGATCGCTGAAGTCGCGCGCATTGCGGCGACGGTGAACGATCGGATGGAGAACATCGGCGCCCGGCGACTGCACACGGTGATGTCGACGCTGCTGGAGGATGTGCTCTACGATCTTCCCGATCGCGGCAAGGAGGCGATCACGGTAAACGCGGCGCTCGTACGCGACCGGCTCAAGACGATCGTCGAGGACGAAGACCTGCGCCGCTACATACTGTGACCGCGTTCGAGGACATCTCGCTCGCCAAGCTGCGCGGACGCGCGAGCGCGAAGTGGACGACCTACCCCGCCGATGTCCTCCCGGCGTGGGTGGCCGAGATGGATTTTCCGCTGGCCGAGCCGATCAAGCAGCGCCTTCGGCGAGCCGTCGACGCGGATGACTGCGGGTACGCGCAGCCCAGGTCGCTCCCGGAATCGTTCGTGGCGTTCGCGAAGTCGCGCTTCGCCTGGACCGTCGATCCAGCGCGCGTGAGCGCCGCTCCGGAGGTGATGGTTGCGGTGGCGGAAATTCTGCGCGTCGTCACGAAGCCCGGCAACGGCGTGGTGATCAATCCGCCGGTCTATCCGCCATTTTTTTCGACGATCCAGGAAGTCGAGCGCGCTGTCGTCGAGGTTCCGCTCGCGCACGTGCCTGGCGGAGGATGGGATCTGGATCTGGAGGCGCTGGAGAAGGCCTTCGCCGCCGGGGCGAGGGCCCATCTCCTGTGTAACCCGCACAATCCTACCGGCCGCGTGCTTGACAAGCCGCAGCTCGAGGAGATCGCGAAGCTCGCCAAGCGCTACGGCGTGATCGTGATCGCCGATGAGATCCATGCGCCACTCACGCTGCCCGGCGTCCTGCACGTTCCCTTCGTCACCGTGAGCGAGCCGATCGGCGCGAACGCGATCACCGTCACGTCGGCGAGCAAGGCGTGGAACGTGGCGGGACTCAAGTGCGCGGTGATCGTCACCGGCTCGCAGGCAATGCAGAGCGCAATGAAGAAGCTGCCGAAGGAGTTTCAGGAACGTACGGGTCATCTCGGGGTGATCGCGAATATCGCTGCGTTCGATGACGGCGCGCCCTATCTCGAGGGATTGCTCGCGCATCTCGACCGCAACCGCACGCTGTTGGCCGAGCTGCTCGGGATGTATCTGCCGGCGGTTCGCTACATTCCGCCACAGGCGGGCTATCTCGCGTGGCTCGATTGCTCCGCCCTCGGACTCGGCGACGATCCTTCGAAGGTCTTCCTGAAGAAGGGGAAGGTCGCGCTGATGCGCGGGACCGACTTCGGGCGCCAGGGCGCGTGCTTCACGCG
>DATHJR010000062.1:0-2038 GCA_035286525.1 Gemmatimonadaceae bacterium
GCGACCCCGATCTCGCCACGGCCTCCACCGACGCGAATGTCCCGATCAGCCGCGGCATCCCCGCGATCGCGATCGGGGCGGGCGGGCGCGGCGGAGAGGCTCACACCGTAGCCGAGTGGTTCGAGAATAGTGCGGGGCACCTTGGCGTCGTGCGAGCCCTCGCGATCATTATCGCGACTGCGGGACTCGCGCTCTAGAGACCGACCGCGGCGTCGCGCAAGTCAGCCGTCGGCGGCGTGTACCTCGGACTGGTCACCTATCGTCACCTGGCCCTTCACGCCCTCGAGCACGACCTCATCGCCCACGAGCGATCCCGTGAGCGCGCAGTCGATGATCCGGGACCTGCTCCCGACGATGGTGTCGCGCAACGCGGACCGCTCGATTACCGCGCCGGCGTGAATCGAGACGTTCGGCCCGACGGTCGCATCGGTGAGCACGACGTCGTCCTCGATGTACACCGGATCGATGATCGTCGACCCCGCCGGCACCTGTGCCGGACGACGGGCCCGCCCGCGCTCCAACATCGCGCGATTCGTGTCGAGCAGCGTATCGAGCTTTCCCGCGTCGTACCATCCCTCCACATCCACGACCTTGATGCGCGCGCCGTGGTCGATCATGTACTGGAAGGCGTCGGTGAGATAGTACTCGCCCCTGTTCGAGGGCTGCTTCAAGACGTACGAGATCCCCTCGTAGAGCAGCTTCCAGTTTCTGATGTAGTACAGCCCGATGTTCGCGCGCTTCGAGATCGGCGTGCTCGGCTTCTCGACGATCTTCGTCATGAAGCCATCCTCATCCGTGACGACGACGCCGAATCGCTGGTAGTCCTCGACCTCCTTCACCCAAATGATCCCGTCGGCGTCCGTCGACTGCACGAGGGAGAGATCCGCGTCGAACACGGTGTCGACGAAGATGATGAGCACTGGCTGATCAACGTACGGTCGCGCCAGGTCCACCGCTGTCGCCGTGCCGTTCTGCACCGTCTGCTCGACGAATACGGCCGGAAAATCGTATTCCTTGCGCGCGAACTCCTCGACCTTCTCCTTGAGATGCCCGGTTATGTAGACGATCTGCTCGATACCACCGAGCGACGCGAGATCGTCGAGGAGATACGAGATGACCGGCTTTCCGGCGACCTTGAGCATCGGCTTCGGCGTGAGATGCGTGTGCGGCCGAAGGCGCGTCCCCTTCCCCGCGAGCGGAATGATCACCTTCATGGCGCGCTCGTTCCTTCGCGACCGTAGCGATCCGTGAGGCGGATTACGTCGTCGAGCTCGGGGGTGGATGCCTCGAGGATATCGCAGTCGGTCACCGCTTCCATGTAGTGAATGGTACGAGGAGTGATGCGGAATGCGTCGCCGACGCGCAGGTGCATATCTGTCATCGTCTCTCCGGATTTCACCCAGTATTTGAGCTCGCCAGCGAGCAGGTACACCGTTTCATCTTTCCGCTCGTGATACTGCACCGACAGCGCGTGACCGGCGAGAATGTGGAGAATCTTGCCGACATAGCGATCGGTGTGCGCCCAGATGATCTCGTGTCCCCACGGCTTGGGGACGCGGATCACTTCCGTTGGGCCCGACTTGGGCGGACTGGTCATCGCGACTGGATTCGGATCGGGAGATGTATCCGGCAACTGTTAACTAACAGAGCGCAAGGAACGCTCACCATAGGTCAGCGAAGGAAAAAGTCCAGCGGAATTTCACGCGATCGTCGCCCGCGTTGGCACCGGGCGCGAACGAGGGATCGCGAACATAGAGCGGCACATCGATGCGAAGCGTTACCGGTCGATCCCAAAGCTGATCGCGCGCCAGAACGCCGACTCCCGCATCTGCAAAAGTACGACCGTCGGAGGCGCCGGGGAGCTTTCCCCACGCCGCATCGCCGAATGCGTCGAGCCGCACCGACGGAATCATCGATGCGGGCTTCCCCCGAACGATGCTCGCCGAGAGCTCGCCGTTGATCGCCACCACCTTGCGCACGAGTACGAGGGGCGAGTAGCCACGAAGTCCGGCGCCACCGGGAATCACGTAGTGCACGT
>DATHJR010000063.1:0-2355 GCA_035286525.1 Gemmatimonadaceae bacterium
CAGGACAGCGCCGCTCAGAGCAAGCAGGGCGGGACGGGTTCCCAACGTCACTTCATCCTGCACGCGACCCACGAGCACTCCCACCGATGCGTAGTCCTTAGGATACGCCCGCGCCAGCTGCGCCTGGATTCCATCCAGCTCCGTTTGTGCGGCTGCCAGACTCACGCCAGGCCGAATGCGCGCGATCATGCGGAGGTGGTGGCAGGTGCGGCACGCAAAGGGCTGATTCAAATAGCCGAGCACTCGCCATATCTTCGCCGTTGGGGAGGGAGCGTTGTCAAACGACGCGGGCATGACGCCCGCCACGGTCATTGGATTGTCGTTGATCGAGATCGTCCTTCCGACGACCGATGTATCGCCACCGTACCGGCGTTGCCACAGACCGTAGCTGAGAATCACGACCTGATTATTTCCCGGTAGATCCTCATTCTCGGTGAAGTCGCGGCCCAACGCCGGCTGCACGCCCAGCGTTCGGAAGTAGGTCCACGAGACGCGATCGCCCTGCAGACGCTCCGGATCGTTGCCCGATATCGTGGGCTGCCAGTCTCCGATTGCCGCGGCACGCTCGAGCGTCCGGGACTGCGTGGCAAGATCGCGAAAGGTGGGAAAGCCAACGTTGTCGCGTGACCCGTCGACGTCGCGCTCCCACACCAGCACGAGGTTGTCGGGGTTCGGATATGGAAGCGGTCGGAGAAGCACGGGCTCGATGACGCTGAAGATCGCGGTGGTGGCACCAATGGCCAACCCGAGCGTGAGCACGGAGACGAACGCGAACGCGGGCGAGCGACGAAGCAATCGCGCGGCGATCTGCAGGTCGGCGAGAACGCTGAGCAGGAGGCCATCCTGCCTGCGAGGACGCGCGTGGAGATGCCAGAGCGCGGAGATGGTCTCGCCGAGCATCCAGAAGGGTCCGCGATCCTGCTGCTCGATCAGGTCGCCGATCACGTGCTCGGCGAGATCGGGTACGAGCGATCGCTCGAGGATCCAGATACAGAACTCAATCATGTAGTCGGCTCCAGACCCACATCCAGACCGCTCGCCATGTGGCGGAGCGTCGTGAAGGCGGCCTGCAACGACCGTTTTCCGGCGGCGCTCACGACGTAGCAGCGGGTGCGTCGTCCGCCGCGCTGGGTCGTCGGCTCGCCGACGTGCGACGCCACGAATCCTTTTTCCTCGAGCCGGCTCAAGGTCTTGTAGATGGTGCCGAGCGTGAGATCGCGTCCCGCGCGACGCTGAATCTCGTCGTGGATCGGCACGCCGTAGGCGCCCTTCCCTACGCGCATGACGGCCAGCAGCACCACCTGTTCGAGCTCACCGAGCATGGGTCACCATTTGTCAGACATTGTCTGCAATATGGGAGCCCGACACGAAATAGCAAGACGGCCGGGGGCGGGCTGCACCGTTGAAGCTGCCATGCACCTTGTGAAACTCGGCCGAATCTTCCATCGTAGGCCTGAGGGTAGACATTCTACCATCAGGTGTATGCGTATGCCGCCACGCAGTTCGCCGAAAGTCGAGCTCCTCCAGGGCACGCTCGACATGCTCATCCTCCGTACGCTCCTCTTCGGCGCTGCGCACGGGCATGGCATCGCGACCTTCATCCAGCAGACCACGCGCAACGTGCTGATCGTCGAGCACGGATCGCTCTACCCCGCGCTTCACCGCCTCGAGCGGAGTGGCTGGATCGCCGGCAAGTGGGAAACGGCGCCAAATCGCAATCGCGAGTACAAGGACTACCGTCTCACGCCGCTCGGCCGAAAACAGTTCGTCGCCGAGCAGTCGAAGTGGGACGAGCTCGTGCGCGCCATCGGTCGCGTGATGCAGCCAGTCACGGAGGATTGAGCGATGCTGCGTCTTCCATTTGGCGACCGGCGCGCGCGCCGGCCTGACGACGCGGAGATCGCGCGCGAGCTGCGCGACCATCTCGAGCTGGAAGAGGAGGCGCAGGCCGCGCACGGACTCGGCGCGGATGCATCGGCAGCGGCGAAGCGGCGGTTCGGATCCGTGTCGTATGCCCAGGAGTCGGTGCACGAGGTTTGGCGGTGGGCGTGGGCCGAGCAGATGGGGCAAGACCTTCGACACGCGCTTCGCGGACTGCTTCGGAATCCCGTGTACGCGCTCACGGCGACGATCACGCCGGCGCTCGGCATCGGCGCCACGACGGCGGTGTTCAGCCTCGCCGATCCGATCTTCTATCGGCCGTTCCCGTTGTTGCCGCAGAAGGAATTACTCTGGATCGTTCAGCGCTCGCAGCAGTGTCCGACCTGCGACGACGCCTCACCGGCCGCGTTTCTGGCGCTTCGCGCGCGGGCGAGCTCGATGTCGGCAGTCGCCGCTACCACGCAGTGGCGTACG
>DATHJR010000064.1:0-7581 GCA_035286525.1 Gemmatimonadaceae bacterium
CCCGACGCGGGTCACGACCACCGGCAATCCGAACGACATCGCCTCGACGAGTGCCAGGGGTAGCCCCTCTGACAGCGATGGCAACGCGAAGATGTCACCCGCCGCGAGGATGTCGGGGATGTCATCGCGAAAGCCGAGTATGTGCACGCGCGAGTCGATTCCCGCTTGGGCGGACTGGGCGCGGAGCCGGCCTTCCTCCTCGCCGCGTCCGGCGATAGCGAGATGCCACCCAGCGCGGTCGCCGAGCATCGCGAGCGCGTCGAGGAGCACCGCGTGTCCCTTCACCGGGTAGAGATTCCCCACCGCGACGATCAACAGTTCGTTCGGCGGAATCGACAGCTCGCGCCGTACGCGGTCGCGCACTCCGCTACGCTGAGGAATTCCGTTCGGCACCACCACTGCGCGCCGGCGGCCGGCGCCAAGCGTGCGCTCGAGCGCAGCCGCCGTGGCGACTGAGACTCCCACGAGCGCATCGCTTCGCTGCGCCGCCCAGCGCAGCGCGACGCGCCTGCGCCAGGCGGACGCGTAGTAGAGCCCACCGTGCATCGTGATGACGTGGCGTGCACCGGCGCGCCGCGCAGCGGCCGCGCCGTAGATGGCCATCGTGAATTCATGGCTGTGCACGACGTCCGCGCGAAAGTCGCGCAATATCGACGTGAGCGATCGCACCGCGCCAAGATCGATCGCACCGCGGACGGCAAAGGTCGTTGGCTGAAAACCCGCGGCCTCGAAGCGCGCACCGAGCCATCCGGTGCCGTTGGCGAGATTCACCGGAAGCACCGCGTGGCCGCGCGCGCGCAGCTCCGACGCAAGGTCGAGCATCATGAGCTCGGCGCCGCCGGGGCCGTCGCATTCGATCATGAGCGCGATGCGGAGCGGACGATCGGGAGTCGCGGTCATCGCCGGTGAAACCAGTCGAGAGTTTCGCGAACGAAAGGCCGCAGATCCCTCGCGCGGAAAACGTCGCTTCGGCCGTTCGGATGCAGCACGGAGAGGAAATCGAGCGTCGCGCGCCACCGCGACGGCGCATCCGACGGAAGCGAGAGGCTCTCGTCGCTCTTCCGCCATCGAGCCAGCAGCTGGTCGACGTCGCCCCACCACCAGCGGCTCCGGGATCCGATGCGATAGCTGGTGACGGATGGCGATTGCTCGCCGAACGCCGACGCGACGAGCAGCGCGGGAAAATCGACGCCCGCATCGATCGCGAGCTGCAGCGAGCCCCAGAAGCGTCCGTTCACCTCCATGAGATACGGCACGCCGCTGCTCGCGTCGAGCTTGTATTCGATCATCGCAACGCCGTTCCACTTCATGCGCTCGAGAAGCAATCGCGACCGCTCCACGAGCTCCGGATCTGCGGCAATGCTCTCCGAGTACACGCTCACGCCACCCGACGGCGGTTTCTCGCGCAACCGCCGATGAGCGAAGACCGCGCGCACGGTGCCATCCCAGACGAGCAGGAAGACTCCCGTGCCCGGACCCACGATGCGCTGCTGAATCAGGAGGGGGAAGGCAGCGTCGTCGAGCGACGCGATCACCGATCGGAGCGACGCCGCATCCGCCGCGTGAAAAACCCGGAACGCGACGCGTTGGCCATTGTCCTCGCCAATGGAGCGCGATGGCTTGAGCACCACGGGGTAGTCGAGGAGCGCGAGATCCATCGCGTGCAGTTCGTCCCTGTTTCGAAGTACAACCTGCCGCGGCGTCGCGATACCGAGCTCCCGGGCGGCAGCGAGCACGGCACTCTTGTCGGTGATCGCTCGAAAGACGGCAACGTCGGGGAACGGCATGGTCACGCCGAGCGTGGCCCGTTCGGGCAAGAGCGCGAGAAGCGACGCCTCGGTGATCGGTACGACGGTGTCGATGCGCCAGCGATCGATCAGCGACGTCACCTCGGCCACGAACTCCGATGGCGTCGCGAGCGCGTCGGGAACGGGGGCTTCCGCGAACGCAAAGCGGGACGAACCGGCGAGCGACGGCGCGCGCGGACCGCAGACGAACACCGTGTGCCCGGCACGACCGAGGGAGCGCACCACCGCGAGCGCGCTGCGCTGGGTGCCATCAGTGACGAGAACTCTGTGCGGAGTCATCGCACGCGCATGCCGGCGCAGCGCAGAGCAAATCCGGCCGCGGAGAGACCGGACGGCACATCGAGGCGCGGAAGCGCGAGCGCGTTGCGCGCGCCGCGCGGGAGCCAGCCTCCTTCGATTCGCATTCCCGCAGTGTACCCGGCGCGCGCCGCCGCGCGCTCGACCTCGGGCGAGGAGAGGCCGTACGGGTACGAGACGACAGGCAGCACGTTGGAGAATCGCTCGCGTAGCCACTCCAGCGGCCGTGCAAGCTCCGCGTCCAACGTGGCGTCCGCGAGGCGGGCGAGATTCGGATGGCTGTGGGTGTGCGACCCAAGCGTGATGCCAGGTACCGCGGCCGCGGCGACGAGGTCGCGCTCGTGTCCGCCTCGAGCGTGTGGGGGCGTGGAGGACTCGATGGCGAGATGCTCGCGCGATGCCATCTCGCGCACGCGCGCGTCCACTCCCGCGCACTCGGCAAGCGCCCGCGCGCGGAGCTCCGGCGTGGGCGCATCCGCGCCCGGTGCCGTCAGCGCATCCCACCAGAAGTCGCCGCCGTTCAGGTATGCGGTCGCGACGAAGATCGTAGCGGGGAGCCCCCGGCTGGCGAGCTCGGATACGCCGGCCGTGATCGCACCCTGATACGCATCGTCGAAGGTGATGACCGCGGCAGGGCGCTCGCCCGTGTGCCCCGAGAGCGCGCGCTCGAGCGGGATGACGTCGTGCGTGCGTGACAGTGAATCGAGCTGCGCGGCGAAGCGCGCCTGCGGCAGGTGGAGCGAGAGGTCTCCTGCGGCGACCGATCCGTCGGGCACGATGTTGTGATACGCGAGCACCAGCACATCGCCGCGGCGCTGCGCACGCAGGACGCCCGGAAGGCCGCTCCAGAGGGCACCATGCTCGATCGTGCTCTTGAGAAAACCGCGGAGATTCACGACGTGCGCGACCGGAGCGTTCGTCAGCGCCTGGAGGCTGCGCCGTGGAGAGTCGCTTCGATTGTGCTGCGCACCGATCCCAGGTCCGCCTCCGCCGGCGAACCGCGGGGAGTGAGGCGCACGTTGATCTGCGGGCGCGGCACCGGGGAGGCCAGGGCGCGCGCGCGCACCAGCTTGATCAAGCCGACCGACATGGCCAGGAGGAAGTACAGATAGGTGAAGTACTCCGCGGAAACGAAGATGCCGGATACTGCGAAGCCGAAGATCGCGGCGATCAACATCTGCGCGAGCGAGATCTCCCGTGTGGAGACCCACCGCGCCCACCGCCCGCGACGTGAGATCCGGGACAACGATACTGCTGTAACGACGAGCATGGCGACGAATACCGCCAGCCCCGGAAACCCCAACTCCGCTCCGGTTTCCAGAAAGGAGTTGTGCGCAACCGACCACTTGAACCCCCTTCCCTGCGACTCGAGGAACTGCGCGCGATCGGATTGTCCCTCGGCCATCGGATACGCGGCGACACCAACTCCGGTGATCGGATGCTGAAGCATGTAGGTCGCGCCGCGCTTCCACACCTCGACGCGTCCCTCATCCGAGGTGTAGTTGTAGTCCGTGGTGGGATGAAGAATCGTTCCCATCATCGTCCAGTACTTGTCGCTGGCGAATCCGAAGAAGAGCACGACTCCGGCGACGGTGATCATGAGGCGTGTGCGGCTCGGAATGGCTCTGTAGAACAGGAGGATGTACGCCATCACCGCGAGAAGCCCAATGAACCCGCCTCGCGATCCGCTCTTCACCATCGCGGTGAGGCACATCCCGAGCGTGATCAGCGCCACGATACGACGAGACGCCTTGTGACCCTTGCCGAGAAAGTAGAAGGCGAAGGGAATGGTGCAGACCATGACGAGCGCGAAGTCGTTTGCGTCGTAGTAGATCAGACCGCCGAGGCGTCCGTCGGCTCCCACCGAGAAGAAGAGGGCTACGACGGTCGCAAACACGAGCGCGCCGTAGAGATTCATCAGCGCGTACCACTCGATGTCCCGTACCGAGCGCACCGATGCAGCGACGAGCATGAAAAACACCATGTTCGTCCCAAATCCCTTGACCACGAACATGGCGCTGTGTCCCCTCCAGAGGCTGAACGGAACGCCGATGGCCATGATGACCGCGAGCGCGATGATCAGCTTCGATGTCGGCTGCCTGATCGCGCGTACGCGGCGCAGCGGATGGCGCGCTCCGACAAAGAGCACGAGCGCCAAAAGGAGCCCGAGCAGCGGAAGCTGGATCTTGCCGAGGATCGGGAAGGCGTCCTGCATGCGCCAGACGTACGTGAACTGCATCAGCGCGATCGCGCGCATCAGCCGGTCCGGACGTGGTTCGGCAGCGATTGGCGAGGGCGCGACAGCGGGGTGGCGCCCGGTAGGTGGGCGCTGGAAGGTCATGGCAGGTATGGACATCGGGGATGATACAAGCGAATTGGGTGCCACGGGCTGGCCGGAGCTAGACCTCGGCGAGGGCCGATGTGTGGCGGCAACGCAACACGGTTCCGGCGCCTAGCCAATCTATGCCGCGGTGTCATTCAAGGTCCCTCGGCCCCTGTCGGGACTACACTGGGATACGCCCAACGATCTTGTCAATGGAGCCGAGGAGCGTGGCGGTGTCGTGCTCCCAGTTGTAGCGCTCGATCACGGCGCGCCTACCCGCAGCCGCCATCCGTGGCAGCGCATCCGGCGCGGACGCGCGCTGAATGGCGTCGGCCATCGAGCGTGCGTCGCCGGATCGGAAGAGCTCTCCGCACTTCGTCTCATTGATGACTCGGGCGCACGGCGCCGTGTCGGAGCTGATCACCGGAAGTCCCGCGGCCATGTAGTCGAATAGTTTGTTTGGAATCGTGCTGTTCCACAGTTCGGTTGCGTGATGCGGGATCGCGCCCACGTCGGCGGCGGCGATCGCGGCGAGCGCTTCGGAATGCGGCAGTAGTCCGAGAAAGGTGACGGACGTGCCCAGCAGTCCGGCGTTGCGCGCGCGCTCGACGAACAGCTCCGAATCCCGACCGCCCCCAACGATGACGGCGCGGAATCGATCCCCGTGCTCGGCGCGCAGGATACCGATCGCGTCGACCAGTTCGCCGATTCCGCGCGCGAATTCCAGCAGTCCGAGGTAGGCGACCGTGATCGCGCCGCCTGTCGCGCGCGCCGCTCCGGTGCTCAGCTCCGCGCGCGCACGCGGTGGCGTGTTCGACACCACGCTGAGTCGGCGTGGATCCGCACCCTCGGACAGGAGACGGGTGGACGACTCCTCGACGACGGTGAACGTCCAGTCGACGTGAGAGATGCTGTATCGCTCCACCATTTCCGTGAGGCGCGGATTTCTCGCGAAGGCATCGACCAGGGCGTTTCGCGAGCCGAGGCGGCGATCGCGCATGAGCGCCGGATAGTTCTCAGCCATGTCCAGTGCCACCGGCACCGAGTATCGGCGCGCGACGGCGACCGCGGTTGGACACAGCGGCAGATCGCGCACGATGATGAGATCCGCCTTCGATTCACGCACTGCTTCATGAAGCAACGCCGACCATCGCGGACTGAAGAACGCGGGGAAGCCCAACGTTCCATCGAGCGCCTGCCCCGCCCAACGCCAGGGACGCATCCGGTGTACGGTGCCTTCCGGCAGTTGCTCGCGCTCCGGTGCCCAATTCCGATTGCGCGCCACGATCGTGACTCGATGACCGGCGGTAGTCAGCGCGAGGCAGATCTTTTCCGTTCGGACGTCCCACGGATAATCGGCGTCCCACACATATACGATGGATAAGTCAGACAAGTGCGATCGAGCTCCTAACACGCGAGCGCCAAGCCGATTGATCTCGATGATCGAAAGCTTAGTACTCTAGCCCGGAAGTTCGGTGACGTATTCGTCAAGCGGCTTTCGGCAGCAGCTTGAACCTCGGGTCATGCAGGCTTTCGCAGTTGTGCTCGAACGATTGCGGTGGTGAATTCCCGGGTCAGCCGATTGGAAACGGCGCGAATGCGCCTGATTGGAACAGCTTCGACTCTGACCGTTTCGAAGCCGGATGCGTCGACAATTCGCTCGAAGCTGGCGAGCGTCATCTGGTTCAGTCCTCCCGCCACCTCGCCGAATCGTCGCGCGCCGTCAGTCTTGAAATCCGAACGCCACCGGAGCAGTGCCTCTTCGGTGAATATGAGGTGCGCCCACGGGAAAATAGAGAACAGGTGGCCGCCGTACGGGTGATACCATGTAGGCCCGAATGAAGCCATCACCAGGCCACCGGGTTTCAGTACGCGGTACATCGTGGCGAGTTCTGCGGCGGGATCGGCAAAGTGCTCGAAGCTGTCCAGGCACACCACCACGTCGGCACTACCCTCCGCCGCCGCCACGAACTGGACCGAATCGCCTACACCCGCTTGCAATGCCTTCTCGGTGGCAAGTGAGCGCACCCGTTCCTGGATCTCGACACCCGTCACCGTCGATGCCCCTCGACGTGCCATCTCGATGACTTCATCGCCTTCGCCGGAGCCGTAGTCGACCACGTGCTTGCCACGAATGGTCGCCCACACGCCCAGTCCGAGCAGCATCTCCAGTTTCGAGGCGTTCTTGTAGGCCGAGCCATCTACGTGCGCTGAGCCCGCTGGGCTCAGCCGCTTGAGGAGTCGGTATGCCAGCGTGCCACCAAGGATGCCCACGGATGCTGGTCCTTTCATTCTCTGGAAGGCAAGGACATGCTGTGAAAGTGTACGGCCCCCTCGCGTAAACTGTACCAAAGCTACTTTAAGCCGAAAGTCGCTGCTACTGGGCGACGCCGCTGATGCGGCTGTTGAGCTGGTCGATATCGGCGCCGCTTGACGACGTCGAGGCTCGTCTCCTCCGCTTTCGGAACTCCTACGCCGACGCGGCCCGGCCATTCCAGTGGAAATGCACGCCTCGGGACCTCGACACCCTCCTTTCAAAACTACACAATCCAGACCACAAGCTGCGGAAAGCCGCTTGACGAATACGTCACCGAACTTCCGGGCTAGAGTACTAGGGATCAATCGGCTCGAGCGCCCGCGCCGGGATCGCGAGGCTACATCTTGCTCCCCTTGAGCAGGATCGCGGCCTCGCTATTCCGAAGCCGAATCGTGGTCACCGCCGATCCCACGGTGCCGTCGGCATTGAGCGGGATCCATTTCTCGCCAGTCGGAAGCGTGACCGTGATGGCGGTGGCATCGGTGTACGTCTGGGCATTCCAGCCTTGCTGCAGACGAAGAAGGACGAGAGCGCGGTCGAAGTTGCGGTTGTAGACCAGGTAGTAGTGGCCCAGCGGATCCATGCCGCTCTTGAGTACCGCGCGCGGGGCAAGCGGATGTCCGATGTTCGCCTCCTGTGCCTTGATCCACAGCGTCGAGTACGGCTTGTTCCACAGCTGTTCCATCTGAATTGCAAAAAGATTGGGAGTGGCGGGAACCGCGAGGTAGTAGCTCGCAAGCTCCCACAGCTTTCCCCGCTGCACGTTCGTGGCCGAATTCCCCGCGGGGTAATAAGTCATGCCCGCGATGTCCTGCGAGCTGTACGCGCTGATGAAG
>DATHJR010000065.1:0-3748 GCA_035286525.1 Gemmatimonadaceae bacterium
CTGTCGTCGCACTTGCCCGTCACAGCCGCAGCGAAGGCGCGCTCGCCGCGCGGTGTTTCCCACGCGGTGATCCACAGTGTGTCGCTGGAGATCCGGCCACGCAGGCACCGCATGGTCTCACGCCAGATCGGAGTGCCGCGACCGAAGTTCGCGGGATTGATGTTCTTCTGGTACTTCCGCCACCCGGATGTCGAGTGCAGGAAGACCATGTTCATCGAGTCGCGCACGTCGTTCGCGACGAGGATGACGCGCACCGGGATGGACGTTGGCGGAAGCGGCGCGCGCCGCGCCGCAATCGCGCCACCGAATAGCGCGGCGGCGAGCATCGTACCACGAATTCCCATGCGACGTGCCATTCTGCCTCTCCTCCTGCGCACTCGCACCTCGCGAGTAGCCGAGCGGGTCCGGCAACCCTATCATATGACCGACGATTCAGCGGGCCGCGCGCTTCATCCGGCACCCCTATGGGAGGGTTCATGCCCCGGTTACCCCGAATTCTCCTTCTACTCCTGGCCGCGCCACTCGTTTCCTGCGCCAGGCCTGGCACCCTCGACACCAGCGGCCCGTTCGACATTGCGCGCGCCCCGGATGAAGGACTGCGCTACTTCCTGACGCGCGATCTGCTCACGGTCGACGCAAAGCTCAGCCAGTTCCACCAGGTCGTTCGAGAGCGCGGCGTGTGCGTGCCGCACGATTCGCTTTCCACGAGCTGGACGCTGACGGTCACCACCGTTGCCGACCGCCGGCAAGCCTACCGCGTCGGAGTTCGCCCCTCCGCCACCATCGACCAGACGCTGGGCGTGAAGGTCAGCGAAACAGGCGTGCTTACGTCGCTCAACTACGCCGGCACAGACCAGCGCGCGGCGATCGCCACGACGATTGCCAAGGGAGTCGCCGGGGTGCTCGGGAGTCTCACCCGCGGCGGACTCGGCGCAGTGCGCGATACATCGTGCGCCGTGCCGTCGAAGGCGAAACCGACGCCTGTATCGACCAGGCACATCATCCGCACGTTCGATCTCACCGAGCTGCCGCCCGCGCCCGATCCGCTTGCCAACTGGTCCACGATCGCACGCGAGAACGCGGCCTTCACACGCGATCTGGAGCTGTACACGCTCGCCAATCTCTTCGTCACGGTGTCTCCGCTTCCCGAGCCGGCGAGCGCGCTCGAACCGCCGCGTGGCGGAGGCGCGTCGGCGATCGGATGCACCGGCGCCGACAGCGCGTGCGCGAGGATCTTCTACCGCGAGCCGATCGTACGCGTGGTTCGAGTGCACCTTCCCGATGCGATCGACGCACGCAACACGACGTTCTCGGTGGCCCAGGAGCGCCTGGTCGCGCTCGTCTCCGCCGCCGATCCGATTCTCAACATCTCCTTCGGCACGCAGATGCTGGGTTCCGGAAAGATCGCGCTCACGTTCGGCGACCATGGCAACGTCACGGGCGTCGAGCAGACGTCGAGCGCGGCGCTCAGCGGCGCGGTGACGGCAGTGACGGCCGCGGGTGCCGCGGCGCGCGAGGCGTACGATAACGCGCTCAAGACGCGCATCGACGAGCTCGAGCTCGAGATCAAGGCCGCCAAGGACAACGCCACGCTCCGCTCCCTGTCCGATACCTCGACGAGTCCACGATGATCCGCACCCGCTTCGCCCCACCGACCGTCTCCGCCCACAGGCAAAAGAACCCTTTCCCGTCTGGCACATTCCGATTCGGCCTCGTATCTTCGCTGCTCAGCGTCTCTTACCGCAGGGCACGGAATTGGCGACGAACGGGCTCGATCGGCTAAAGGCTGCCCTGGCAGGGCAGTACGAGATCGTGCGCGAGTTGGGCCGCGGGGGTATGGCGACGGTGTACCTGGCGAAAGATCTGAAGCACGATCGCGAGGTAGCCATCAAGGTTCTGCTTCCTGATCTGGGGATGGCTCTCGGTCCGGAACGCTTCCGTCGCGAAATCCAGCTCGTCACGAAGATCAGCCATCCGAATATTCTGGCGCTCTACGATTCCGGAGAGACGCCGGATCATCTGCTGTACTACGTGATGCCGTTCATCGCCGGCGAGTCACTGCGCGCGCGGCTCGACCGCGAGCAACAGCTCCCCGTGGATGACGCGGTGCAGATCACGGTCGAAGTTGCGTCCGCGCTCGACTACGCGCATCGCAACGGGATCGTCCATCGCGATATAAAGCCCGAGAACATTCTCCTCGAGGATGGACACGCCATCGTCGCGGACTTCGGCATCGCGCACGCAATCAGCGCGATGGGCGAGGAGAAGCTCACGCAAACCGGCATCACGCTCGGCACTCCGACCTACATGAGTCCCGAGCAGGCGATGGGCGAGAAGGACATCGATGGCAGGAGCGATGTCTACGCGCTCGGATGTGTGCTCTACGAGATGATCGCTGGAACGCCGCCCTTCGTGGGGCCGACGGCCGCGTCGATCATTGCGCGGCACACGATGGATCGCGTGCCGTCGCTCGCGATCGTGCGCGAGAACGTGCCGGACGAGCTCGAGGACACCGTGCTGCAGGCGCTCGCGAAGATTCCCGCGGACCGCTTCAAGACCGCGGGCGCCTTTGCGCAGGCACTCCAGCGCCCCGCGGGCGCGACGTATTCGCGCCGCGTGATGGCTGCGCGGAGCGCCACGGAGACGATGCGCGCGATGCAGCCGGCCCAGCGACGCAAGCGGCTCGCGATTCGGGCGGCGGCCGTGTTGCTGCCGATCGCGCTGGTGGGCTGGGGTGCGTGGCGCTACACGCGCAGCGCGCACATCCGGAGCGCCGGCAGCAGCACGGGGCTCGATCCCCGGCGCATCGCCGTGATGTACTTCGAGGATGACAGCAAGACGCACGAACTGTCGTATCTCGCCGACGGGCTCACGGAGACGCTCATCGCGCGGTTGGCCTCGGTCTCGGGGCTCGATGTCGTGTCGGCGAACGGAGCGGCGCTCTTCCGCGATGGAGGCGTGGCGCCGGACAGCATCGCGCGCGCGCTGAGCGCGGGAACGCTCGTCGTGGGGTCGATCGAGCCGGACAAGGAAAAGCTGCGTGTGAGCGTGCGGCTCAAGGATGGCACCGGCACGGACTTCGAGCGCGCGAGCTTCGAGCAGCCCAAGGGGAATCCGCTCGCGTTGCGCGACACGCTCGCCAATCGCGTGGCGGAATTCCTGCGCCGGCGGCTCGGTACGGAGGTACTGCTCCGCGAGCAGCGTGAGGGCACCAAGAACGCGGATGCGTGGGCGCTTCTGCAGCAGGCGGAACAGCATTTCCGCGTCGAGCAGGCCGCGATGAAGGAAAGCGACACCGCCGCAGCGCTGCGCGAGGTGCAGAGCGGCGACACGCTGCTCGCCCAGGCGAGCGAGCTCGATCCCGCCTGGTCGGCGGTGCCCGTGCTGCGCGGCTCGCTCGCGTATCGCGCGTCCCGCTTCTTCGGCGACGACCAGACGAAGGCGTCGAAGTGGGCGAGCATCGGGCTCGCGTACGCCGACAGCGCGCTCGCGCTGGCCCCCTTGAGCCCCGACGCGCTCGAGCTGCGTGGCACGCTGCGCTACTGGCGCTACCTGCTCGGCCTCGAGCCCGGCGCGGCGGCAGCGAAGCAGCTCCTTGCGGATGCGCAGGCCGACCTCGAGCAGGCGGTGAAGATCAATCCCGCGCAGGCGGGTGCGTGGGGCGTCCTCAGCTCGCTGCTCACGCATACCGACGACGTCACGAGCGCGCGGCTGGCAGCGCGGCGCGCGTACGAGCAGGACGCGTATC
>DATHJR010000066.1:0-8717 GCA_035286525.1 Gemmatimonadaceae bacterium
TTCAGCAAGGTCCGTACTTCTCCGACTGACCTTCCAAACACCGTGCGTCGCGGCGAACCACCCGCTCTCACGTATGCACGCAACCTTCCGGCCAAGAATTGTGATCTAGATCATATTAGCTCTTTGTGTAATATTAGAACGGCCGAAGTGATGAGAATCAAACGACCGATGGCTCGCCCCGCGATAGGATCAGTCGCATGTAACGAATCGAGGCTCTTGACACGAAGCAGCGGAGCCGTATCCTGGACCGGCTTCCTTTCCACAAGGCTTCGCCAAATCCTCGGCGTTGGCGGTCTACGGTGACGCACAGTTTCTCTGCTCCAGACAGGGACAACGACAGATCCTCCGGTCGTCTGGACACGGCAGTCAAGTCGATCCACACTCAGCGCGCATCCGCGAAGGTTCACGTGCCGGAAGCTTCGACGCACGCAGAACACGTCGTGCCGCTCAACGGGCTACCCGGGGGCTCGTACACATCACTCCCGTGCGATTCCGCTCAGACTTTGGGGGAGAGCGCGGACGCCGCGCTCGAACCGATAGCGGTGCGGCGTCTCCTCGGCCACTTCGCCACAGGCGTCACTGTGTTGACCTGCCGTGGCTCGAACGGGGCCGACATCGGCGTGACCATCAGTGCACTGGCGTCCGTCAGTCTACAGCCGGCCCTCCTCCTGGTCTGTGTCGAGCGCCGCACCGAAGTCTGCCGTTGCCTTCGATCTGCCACCGAGTTCGCCATCAGCGTACTTGCAGCCGACCAGGAGGCACTTGCTCGCCGGTTCGCGCAACGCTGCGAGGACCGATTCGCGGGTGTCGAAGTCATCCGTGGGAAGACCGGCGCCCCACTGCTGCACGGCGCGCTCGCTCATTTCGAGTGTCGTACCGTCTCGATGCAGAATGCCGGCGATCATGCGATTTTGGTCGGCGAGATTATCAGAGGCAGCGTACAACCTGGCAGTCCTCTGCTTCATTTTCGCGGATCGTTCGCCCCATTGAATCCATGACGAGTTAGGTGGCGAAGCCAGTCATGGGCTGCTAGACAAGCGCCCGCTCGAGGATTGCGATCGAATCAGTGATCCGGACCGCGGCATCCCCCGCGCCATAGGCCATTCGGTCCCACGTTCCGCCCGTGCCAAGCCGCCCGTTCACCACGGCCGGTAGCTCCTCTGTCGCACGCGCCGGGGCGACCAGCACGTTCGCGCCCAGCGCCACGGTCTCCCGCCACTCCGTCTCGGAACGCATCGTCACGCATGGCGTGCCGAGCCAATACGCCTCGCGCTGCACGCCACCCGAGTCCGTGACGACGATACTCGCATCGCGAATCGCGCCGATCATCTCGAAGTAACCCAGCGGAGATACGATGTGGAGCCTTCCGGCCGAGGCAACTCCGAGTGCGGCCAGTGCGTCGCGCACGCGGGGGTGCGCCGGGAGCACCACCGGCAGCGGAAGCTTCTGCAGAGCTCCGACGACAGCCGCGAGCACGTCGGGGCTCCCGGTGAGCTCCGCGCGGTGCAACGTCGCGATGGCGAATGGCGCGTCGGTCGCGAGAGGCCAGGGCGCACCGTCTGCCGGCCCGCGCGCCTTCGGGAGATTGCGGCGCAGCACGTCGTACGCAATGTCGCCCGTGAGCGCGATCGTCCCCGGCTGATGTTCGAGCTCGAGCTGCGTCACAGCGGCTGCCGACGGCGCGCACAGCAGATCTGCCACCGAGTCCACCATTCGCCTGTTGATCTCCTCGGCCATGGCGCGATCGTTGGCGCGCAGCCCTGCCTCCACGTGCACCATCGGGATGCGCATCTGCGACGCCGCGATCGCGCACCCGAGAGTGCTGTTCGTGTCGCCGATCACCACCACTACACGCGGCCGTTCCACTTTGAACACCGCTGCAGCTCGTGTAAGTACCGCCGCCGTCTGCACCGCGTGCCCGCCGGATCCCACCTCGAGAAAGCGATCCGGCCGTGGGACGCCAAGCTGCTCGTAAAACACCGCGTTCAGCTCGTAGTCGTAGTGCTGCCCGGTATCAACAGTGAGGAGTGGCCACCGCTCCGCGCTCGCCTCGATCAAGAGCGACGCCTTGATGATCTGCGGCCGCGTGCCGTAACAGATGGCCACGCGTCTTTCGCTCACTCCTTTCGCACCTTGTAGAGCACGAACGCGTCGTCGTGCCACACTTCATCCGCGTGCCGGCGCAGATACCCCCGCGCGCGAGCAGTGTTGGAAACGAGCAAGACGTAGTCGTACTCGCGGTCGATGCGCGTCCATGGCAACGCTGACATGAAGTCCGGCCCTCCCCATTTCGAGTCGGCGATGTAGAGGTGCTTCGGTTCGATGAAATGCGCGAGATGATGGTTGAGCGGATCCTGATCGTGCTGGTCGTAGTAATTGAACAGCCCGGGCGCCCGGCCGTGCGCGCGGATGATGTGCCAGAGTACGAAGTGCTCCATCACCGGCGTGTGTGAGTACATCTTCACGCCATCGCCGAGCGGCAGGAGAGTCGTTCGGGGTGGGACGTGAGCGAGAGCGGCCTGGTAGTGGTCGAGGTCGCGGTCGATCTCGCGCACCGTCCAGCCGATCGCCGCGGTGTGAAGTAGGCACGCCGCGGCGGGGATCAATAGCGCCAGCCGCGGCTCGGGCTCGAGGCCGCGCTGACGCCCACAGAAGAGAAGCAGATATCCGGTGGCGAGCCAACGATTGTCCACCGCAAAGGCGCCGGGAATTCCATGGGGAAAGATCAGATAGAGCACGAACATGAGGACCGCCGAGGCGGTAAGTGCGTCGACCCGTAATGTGTGACGACGGAGATATAGCATCGCCGTTAACGATGCCCCGTAGCCCAGTGCCATGACCACCGCCGCGAGCCGCGAGACGGAGCGGAACGGGTCGGTGAACCACATCAGCTTGTTGTCGAAGGGGCGAAATTCGTATTCCCCGGGCGGCCCGACGTCGTTCCAGCTCGAGTAACTCGCCGCAACCCACACCAGTGCGACCGCTGCGGTCACCATGAGCACCGTCGGAAACCGCGAGTTCACGATTCGCCACTTCGACGGCGCCAGAATCTCGTCCTCACCGATCACCGAGAGCCCATAGTCGGTCCAGATAACCACGAGCACGAGAAGGGGCGCCGAGAGGTGTACGAGAAAGAGAATGATGGCGCCGAAAGAGAGGAGGGTTCGTACGGTCCATGATGCGCTCTCACGCCGAGGATACCAGAGCGCGAGCCAGCAGAAGACCAGCCCGAGGCCAACCGAGTAGTTCAAGAAGCCATAGAGGAAATGCGACGCAAAGCCAAACAGCACTCCCACCAGCGCCCATCCGCGTTGGGCCGGGGCGGTGTGGAGCAGCAGTGCGTACATGCCGAGAGGGAGGAGCGTGAGCGAGGCGAAATTGATGAGGCGCAGCGTCGCAACCGCGCCGATGAAGTGAACAAACAATGCTCCGACCAAATCCCCCGCGATGTACGACGTGGGCACCCAGTGCATGACCACGTAGCCGGGCGGATCGCCGAACCAGATGCGCGCAATCAGCGTGTAGCGCGCGAGATGGTTGTTGGGATCGCGATAGGGAAAGTGATGCGCGAAGAGCGCGACGGCGAGCTCGAGCGCGGTGGCGAGGATAATCAGCGCTTCGGGCCACCCGAGTCGATGCTCAGGAGGCGAGATAGAACTTCGACTCATTGGCGGAATGTCGACTCTGCAGCGAGAGTGCGCAACATGATCCGGCAGCGCAGCAAGATCAGGAAAGTGTGAGCCGTATCATTTATCGCGTTGAACGTATCGCGTTGAGCGGCGAAGCGCCGTCTGCGCTTTACTGACACGGCGTCAGAACATCCTTCTCTCGACTGTGACCCTGAGCACCAATCCCTGTCACGGCCGCGTAGGCGGACTCAAGTGAAATATTTTCTGACTGGCTAATCAGCCAACGCATACAATTGTTTACAACTGGGCTCTATTCTCCGGATAGCAGCCCCGATACTCTAGTCCAACACTGAGCGGGACATCTCGTTACAGCGTGACGGGCCCTTCGCTCACTCAGTCAATATTACGCCGGATTCGATCGCTCGACCGTTGGAAAAAACTGAAAGACTACAGTCTACATCGCTTGGGCTCTCGCCCGCGATAACGGCAAAGCCGGTGAAAACCGGTGACGCAAAGCTACGAGGCTACAGCGCATCTCCAGGATGCGTCACGCCAGTCGAGCCGCCGAACGGACTCCACATGGAGAGTCTCAATGCGTGCTCCAATCAGTAATGTTCGTGCTATGCTTTTCGCCGCGGTTCTTTTCTCGTTCGTTGCGTGCGTCGACCGCAGCGATCCGACCGCGCCAGGAGCATCCAACACACCATCTTCACCCGTCTCTGGCAACGTAGCCAGCGTCGACGTCAAGCTCCCCGCGACGAGCCTCGAAGTTGGCCAGGCTGCGAATGCGGCTGCGACCGCGATGAACAGAGCGGGACAGCCGGTTCAGTCGGACACCATCGAGTGGTCGTCCAGCGACACGTCGATTCTCGTCGTCAGCAACGCTGGCGTGCTCACCGCGCGCAGGATGGGAAGCGCCAGCGTGTGGGCGAAAGTTCATGGCGTCTCCGGCAAGGGCACGCTCGTGGTCACCGATACGATGCCCGCGTCCATCGTCGTCTCTCCCGCCTCGGCAGCGGCGGCAGTCGGCGCAACCGTGCAGCTCTCGGCAACGGTCACGACTCACACGGGTCGTCCGCTTCCAGGCCACGCGGTCAAGTGGGCATCCACCGACACGCGCTATGTCACCGTCTCAGCGACGGGCCTCGCGACGGGGAAGCTCAAGGGCTTCGCGAAGATCGTTGCGAGCGCGTCCAAGGTCGCCGACACCGCAAGCGTGAACGTCGCCTCCTCGCACATCGCTGCACTCAAAGTGGTGCCGCACGCGGCGACCGTATCCTCAGGCTCCAAGGTGTCGCTCACCGCGAGTGCGCTCGATTCGCAGGGCAATTCGCTCAGCGGCCGCGCCGTGAGCTGGACGACGTCCAATTCAAACATCGCTACCATCTCGACAGCTGGCGTCGTTACGGCGTTCAAGATCGGGGACGCCACGCTCACCGCGACATCCGAAGGTGTGACGGCTGCCTCCAGGGTTCACGTCACCACCGGCGGAGTTGCTCTCGTCACCGTCACTCCGGGATCGATCGGTCTCGTAATGGGTGCGACGCAACCGCTGGCAGTCACACTCAGCGATGCCGCAGGAAACGCGTTGCCCGCGGCGACAATGAAGTGGTCGAGCTCCAATAACAGCATCGCGAGCGTCTCGTCGAGCGGCGTCGTCACCGCGAAGCGCGCGGGAAGCGCCACCGTCTACGCCTCCGTCAATGGCGTGAGCGGGAAGGCAGCGGTCGCAGTCTCGGCGGCCGGGATCAAGAGCATCGCCGTCTCACCCGCGTCGTTCACCCTCGCGACCTCAGGAACGCGCCAGCTCTCGGCATCCCTCACTGATGCCTCGGGCAACGCGGTCACGGGTCAGACGGTCGCGTGGTCCAGCTCCAATAGCGCGGTCGCCACGGTTTCCTCGAGCGGTATGGTGACCGCCATGCATTCGGGGAACGCGAACATCACAGCCGCCGCCGGAGGCGCGAGCGCCAACGCCGCGGTCACCGTTTCGGCAGGCACCGTCAGTGCAGTTTCCGTCTCGCCAGGATCGGCTAGCCTCGTTGCCGGTGCGACGCAGCAGCTCGTTGCAAACCTCACCGACAATACGGGAAGCGCGGTCGCCGGCCAGACCGTCACCTGGACGAGCTCGGACGCCTCGATCGTGAGCGTTTCCTCGACCGGCCTCGCGACCGCTGCGCACACCGGCAGCGCGACCGTTACCGCCACGGCGGGCGGCGTGTCGGGCCAATCAACAGTCACGGTCGCGGCTGGCGCGCTGGCCAACGTCACGGTTACTCCGTCGTCAGGGTCGATTCAGCAGGGCAAGACGATACAGCTGGCCGCGAGCTTCACCGACGTCGCGGGCAACCCAGTTCCGGCAACCTCGCTTTCGTGGACCAGCTCCAACACGGCCGATGCGACGGTCACCAGCGCCGGTCTCGTGACCGGCATGAGCGCGGGGACGGCGAACGTCACCGCGACGGCCAACGGCAAGAGCAAGAGTGCCGCGATCACGGTCACCGCGATCGCGGCTCCAACGCTTTCATCGCTTACGCTCAGCCCGGGCTCGACCACGCTGGCCACTGGCGCGAAACAGACCTTCACGGTTGCCGGTACGTGGAGTGATGGATCGACCACAGCGCCCGCAGTCACGTACACGGCCTCGGGCGGCGCAATCACTTCGGCCGGCGTCTACACGGCCGGCACGACGGCGGGTACGTTCCGCGTCGTGGCGCAGAGTGGTTCGAAGGCCGACTCGTCAGTCGTTACGATTACGGCGCCAGTGGTCGCGGCTCCAACGCTCTCGTCGCTTACGCTCAGCCCAGCCTCGATCTCGCTCGCGCCCGCTGCGAAGCAGAGCTTCACGGTCGCCGCCAAGTGGAGTGATGGATCGACCACGGCGCCCGCAGTCACGTACACGGCCTCGGGCGGTGCGATCACCTCGGCCGGCGTCTACACGGCCGGCGCGACGGCGGGTACGTTTCGCGTCGTGGCGCAGAGTGGATCGAAGGCCGACTCGTCGGTCGTTACGATCACGGCGCCGGTGACAGCAACGCCAACGCTCACCGCGGTTACGGTCTCGCCGGGGAGCACGACGTTGGCGCCCAAAGGCACCGCGCAATTCAAGGCAGTCGTCACCTGGAGTAATGGAACGACGACCACTCCTGTCGTGAAATATGCCGCGACCGGTGGATCGATTACGTCGACCGGCATGTACACGGCTGGCAGCACGGCCGGCACGTTCAAGGTCATCGCGAGCGACTCGAACAAGGCGGACACGTCGACCGTGAGCATCACCGCGCCGCTCGCGCAAACTGCCGGGTGTTCGAACGCCACTAGTGTCAGCACCGTCACCGAGCTCACATCGGCGCTCTCGCAGGCCGTAGCGGGAGAATGCATCCTTCTCGCGCCAGGTACGTACACGCTCGGCGCAAGTCTCAGCATTGCGAGAGGGGGCACGGCGACGTCTCCAGTTATCGTGCAAGGTGCGGGGAGCAGCACCATTATCGACGTGAACAGACAGACCGTCACGCTGGACGCTAGCTATCTCCATCTGCGGAAGCTCCGACTCACCAACTTCCCCACCGTCGGATTTTGGCTGCGAGGCGTAACAGGCGATGTGCTCGACAGCATCGAGGTCGATCACTCGCAGCAGGAAGCGATCGCGATCAAGGACGGCAGCAATCACAACGTCATTGAAAATTCATTGATTCACGATACTGGCCTATCGAACGGACAGTATGCGGAGGGTATCTACATCGGCAACTCCGGCGAGAGCGCGCCGCTCGATTTCGGGGTGACCGACAATCAAATCCTCAACAACCATTTCGGGCCGTACGTGCGCGCTGAAGCCATTGATGCAAAGGAGGGCTCGGACCGAACGATCATCCGTGGCAATTACATCGATGGGACGGGAGCTTTTTACTACTCTGGTACGGGGACGCTGGTGGCGATCAAGTCGAGCGGCGTCATCATCGATTCCAATTACTTCCAGCAGGGCATGAATCAGGCGGTCGCGTTCGAGGCGCCGGTCGCGAGCGTGATGACGGGCAACTTCGCGACGAATAACAAGATCGATTTGCGGACTACAGGCTACGGCTTCCAATTCCAGGCAGGGACGGTCAGTCCGATGGGAGCGGTCATCTCCTGCAATAACGTCATGCTAAGTGGCCAGCTTAGTAACAGGCCATGCACGCCGTGATTCTCCACATTCCTCCATTGAGTGTGGCCTACGCCCGATAGTGATTGGGGGTACGAGGGACCGCGTGCATTGTCTGCTGACGCGACCCTCGTACTTGCGGAGGACGGTGGGGAAGCTCTCCCGAGCGCACGATCGAGCACCGAACCATCCAATGTGCCATCGACTAGGTCAGTCGATGGCACATTCGCGTGCGAGGGCGTCAATCGCCGCTTCTTTCGCTTTGGTCTCCGCAACGATTCGATCGAGCAATTTCGGGAGAGCCAGCGTGTTACCGTTGCGCCGCAGGTCCCACTCCCAAGTCAGGTGCAGCCCGATAACTTCCGGGATCGGCCGGTTCTCGAGCTCCGCGGACCGGCCGTAGAAATCAGAGCGGAGTCCCGGCAGAAATCCGCCGGGCACCCGCTTCTCCGAGAGGCAGAGCCTGAACCCCAGCGCCCGAAGTGCGCGGGCGGTTGCGCGGTTGCATCGATTGCACGGAGGAATGTACTCCTCTACCGATCGACCTAGCTTTGCCTCGAGGAGCGTCTTCCCTTGCTCGAGCTTCCGTTCGATCGTCTCAACCCTCTGCCAACTGAACTCGTTGAATCCACCGATCGTGCCGCGCTCGTTATATGGATCGCGCACTCGGATGAGCAGCGCAGAATAGCGGGGATAACAGTGATCGACTCCGTGCTGAGCCGGAATCATCCAGTGAAGATTCTGCAACGTCCTGATCATATCGTCGTTCAGAATCGCCGGGACGATCCCCAGATGATACGGAATCCCGCGTTCCTCGAACTGCTGCAGGATTTCATCAAGCGGCGCCATGTCGGGAAGGATCGGGCGGACGCCGCTGGGATAATCATCAATCCTGATTAGTGGGTGGGTGAGAGCACCACGAATGAGCGCCACTTCGGACTCATCTG
>DATHJR010000067.1:0-3390 GCA_035286525.1 Gemmatimonadaceae bacterium
CATGGACCATCGTCTGCATTGCGTCGGACGTGCATCACGGTGGTTTCGACGAGCCGATACGCTATGAGATCGACCGTCCGTTGGCGCAGGCAATCACGCATACCAGCAGCCTGGTCGTCTGGACAGATGGCGATCCGGGGCGAATAGCGAACGCAACTCGCGGAGCGGTGGCGACGGTCGATCCTACCGCGGCCGTCGGCCACGCCATGACGATGCGCGACGTCGAGGCCAGGCACGTCTCGCCGTACAAATTGATGGCGCGCCTGCTAACGGTGTTCGCCGCGGTGACCATGGTGATCGCGATCGTCGGGCTGTACGGCGTGATCGCGTACGGTGTCGTGCAGCGCACGCGCGAGATCGGGGTGCGCCTCGCGCTGGGCGCGCAGGCCCGCGATATCCTCTCCAATGTCGCCGGCGGAGCGCTGCGCCTGACCGCGGTGGGGGTTCTGATCGGAGGTGCGGGCGCGTTTGCCTTCGCGCAACTTCTGCGAACGCTGCTCTATCGGGTGACGGCGAACGACCCGACGACACCCCTGCTCCTGGCGGCGGCGCTGCTCGGCATCGCGCTGATCGCTGCGCTGATCCCTGCGACGCGCGCGATGCGCACGGATCCGAGTGTCGCGCTGCGCGAGTAGGAGGCGGCTCCTCCACAGGCACGAAAGTTTGCGGGTTTCGCACACTCGACCTCTTGCACCCTGGGCACACTCGCGGCAATACCTGGTTCATGCCATCCCTGCGGCTGATCGCACTCGCGACGGTGGGCGCCTCACTCGGTTTTCTTCCGCCCGGCTCACCGCAGCGCGCCGAGCTCTTCTCACCGGGCGGAATCTCGACTCGCGACTACGAACGCGACGGCACATTCACGCCCGACGGCCAAACGTTTTACTTCACCAAACGAACGATCTGGCCGTACTTCAGCGCCATCTGCGTCTCGCATCTCACTCACGGGCGCTGGTCCGAGCCCGAGTTCGCACCTTTTTCGGGCCAGTATCCGGATGCCACGCCATCTGTCTCGCCTGACGGTTCGCGCCTGTACTTCGCGTCGCGCCGACCCGTGAACGGCGCGCCGTCCCGGTTCTACAGCATTTGGGTGGCCGAGCGCAACACGTCCGCTGACGGGTGGTCCGAGCCGCAACGTCTCCCCGATACGATCAACGGCAGCCAAGGTGCAATCGCTCCCATCCAGACGCGCGATGGCTCCCTCTACTTCATCAGCGGCGAGGCCGCTCACGTGCTCGTCGCGAAGAAACTCGGCGATGGTTGGTCCGCGCCGGCCATCGCAGGCGACTCGAACGTTGCGGGCAGCGAAGAGCTCTCCGCATTCGTCGACCCCGACCAGCGATTCATGGTCGTGACCGTCATCGGCCGCGACGACGCGCTTCATTCGGCCGAGGGCGTGTATCCGCGCGCCGACCTTTACGCGCGAATTCGAGTCGGAGACGGCTGGTCGCCATTGCGGCATCTCGACGCGCCGATCAACAGCGCCGCCGACGATCTCTCTCCATTGGTTTCGCCAGATGGCAAGTATCTCTACTTCACGAGCGAGCGTGGTACCTTCACGGAACACGGTGAGGCCTTCGACTATGCGAAGCTCGAGGGCGCGCTGCACGCTCCCGGCAACGGGCTCGGCGACATCTATCGAATCGATTTTCGGTCGACCGGGATCGCGCGATGAGGCACGCGGCTTCCCTCGCGCGAGGAGTACGGCGCCCACTCGCCATTATTGCGCTGATGGCGCTTGTGGCGCCGATCACCACGCTCGCGGCCCAGGTGCCTTCGTCGAAGGAACCTCAGCTCTTTGCCGAGGGGATCGTGTCGACGAGCGACGATGAGTTTGGCGGGTCGCTCACGCCCAACGGCGACACGATGTACTTCTCGAAGTCCGCGCCGCACTCCTATCGCTACTCGATGCTCGAGTCGCACAAGGTGAAGGGAGGCGCGTGGTCGACGCCCACCATGCTTCCCTTCTCCGGGCGCTACACCGATTCCGATCCGACGCTGTCTCCCGACGGAACGAAGATGTTCTGGACATCGGACCGCCCCGTGAACGGAGAGGTCAAGCACGACTACGACCTCTGGATGGTCGAGCGCACCTCGGCGGGATCGTGGGGCGCACCGCAACATCTTCCGGAGCCGATCAACTCGAATGAGAGCGAGTTCGCCGCGTCGATGACGCGCGGCGGAACGCTCTACTTCTCCTCTGCTCGCGACGGAGGGATTCAGGCATTCCGATCCCACCTCGACAACGGCGTCTGGACCAAACCCGAGAACGTGACCCGACTCATCGAGCACGGAGACACGGCGACCGTCTACGATCTCGATGTCATGATCGACCCCGACGAGCGCTTTCTGCTGCTCGGCTCCGTTCGCCGGGATGGATTCGGCAACTTCGACCTGTACATCGCGTGGAACGACCACGGGAAGTGGACGCACGCCGTGCATCTCCCCGCTCCCTTCAATACCCGCGCGCGTGACTACGCGCCGCACCTGTCACCGGACGGTCACACACTCCTCTTCTCCAGTGAGCGGGGATTCGCGCTCGATCCGATCGAGCATCGGCTCGACTACCGCGAGCTTACGAGCCATCTGCGATCGACGCTGAATGGAAGCGGCAACATCTATGTCCTCAGCGCCGATGCGCTCGATGCCTTTCGTCCCGCACCGTAGCGACCGCACGCGCTCCGCCCATCGCGTCGAACCGTAGTGCCAAGCCGCTTGCGTGTGTAGAATTGAGCTCTTCCTGATCGGGAGCCCCACATGTCCGAAGAAGAGCTTCGCGCCGAGCTCGAGCGCCTCAAGCAGGAAAACGCCGCGCTGAAGTCGGGCAGCGGTCGAGCCATTTCCATGAAAGTCAGCGAGAAGGGTGGCCTTTCCGTCTATGGCCTCGGCCGCTTTCCCGTCACGCTGTATAAGGAGCAGTGGACGCGGTTGCTCGACATCGCCGACGACATTCGCAGCTTCATCGCCGCGAACGAGGGAAAGCTCAAGACGCGAGAGTGACGCACGCCGCAACACTCACCTGGGGCGTTCGAACACATCCTCGCCGAAGGTGACGAGGCCCTTCGCGCCCGCGTAGCCAAGATGCGGCAGGCCGAACTGGTCTTCGATCCAACGCAGCGTCGAGTAGTGGTTGTAGGGTACGTCGGTCACCGTTCCCGCCTTCACGAATGGCGAGAGAATGACGGCGCCCGTGACTCCTCCGCCCGGCCCATCGCCGCCTGGCGGCTTCGGCGACCCCGGCAGCCCCTTCTCGCCGCAGCACGCCGATGAGTCCATCCCCGGCGGGCCGCTCGCCTCGTCGAACATGATGATCAGAACGCCGTCGGCCTTGAAGGCCGGCGAGCCCGTGATTTTCGGCACCCACTTCCTGAGGAATCCATCGGCCTGTAC
>DATHJR010000068.1:0-3238 GCA_035286525.1 Gemmatimonadaceae bacterium
GCCCCCCCCAAGATGAACACTCCCGGGAGCTTGACTCCCCTGAAGGGCCGTGAGAGACCATCACGTCGATAGGCCGCCCGTGGACATGGAGTAATCCATTCCGAGCGCAGCGGTCCTAATCGCCCGTGCGGCTTGACTACTATCTTGGAAGTCACCGCAGGCAGAGCATTACTGCTTGATAACACGCGTCAAACGCGTGCGTATCTCCATTACCTACTCATCCATTTTCATTTTTCGTTTTCCATTGCACCCGTTCCGCTCCATTGGCCGGGTGCGCGACACAAAAATCGAAGCACAACGTCTACACGCTGGCGACTAGAGCGCAGGGGCCACACCCGTTCCCATCCCGAACACGGTCGTTAAGCCCTGCAGCGCCGATGGTACTCCGCCCGAGAGGGCGCGGGAGAGTAGGCCGTCGCCGGCACCCCTTCGAGGCCCCCCGATTGCATCATGAATCCGGGGGCCTCGTCTATCCGCCCCAGCTCGCTCCCCACACCCGCACCCGATGTCCCGTACCCGCCTGATCGCTCTCGGAGCACTCGGCGCCTGGGTTGGCCTCAACGTCCGGCGCAAGCACGACAAGCAGCTCGGCGAGCGCGTCGCCGCCGCCGCACTCGAGGCGCTTCTCAATGCCATCGACGCCAACGACGCCCAAACAGGCGCACACGTGCGACGCGTCGCCGCCTACTCGCTCGTGCTCGCGCGCGCAGCCGGCCTCGATGCACACCAGTGCAATACCGTCGAGCGAGTCGCGCTCTATCACGACATCGGGAAGATCAACGCCGCGCTCTTCGACATCGTCCACGACGACGAGAAGCTTTCCGACGAGGAACGCGCGCTCATCGTCACGCACCCACAGCTTGGCGCCGACGTCATCCGGCCGCTCAACGCGTTCTACCCGGAGCTCTACGAGGGCGTGCTCTCGCACCACGAGCGATGGGATGGCAGCGGATATCCGCGTGGGCTGCGCGGAACCGGGATTCCGCTGCAGGCGCGCATCGTCGCCTTCGCCGATACCTTCGACGTCATCACCCACGGCCGTCGCTACGAGCGCGAACGCTCCGTCAGCGTCGCACACGACTCCATCGCCCGCGGTCGCGGCACGCAGTTCGATCCCGAGCTCACGGATCTCTTTCTGAGTGAGGCGGTATTCGACCAGATCGTCGAGGCGTTCCACGCCGCCGACTCGCCGCAGATCGTGCGCCCCGACCGCCGCGATGCCTCCGCGGAGGTCGGCGCGCCGGACATCACTTTTCGATGGCGGAACGGAGCGACCGTGCAGCCGCCTCGGGATCGGCAGCGCTGAAGAGCGCGCGAATCACCGCGACGCCGCGCGCGCCCGCGGCGATCACCGCCGCCGCATTCGCCGCCTCGATGCCGCCGATCCCCACCGCCGGACGCGCGCACAACACGGCGAGCCGCTCGAGCTCCGCGACCCCGATCGCACCGCCCGCGTCCCCCTTCGACGCCGTCGCGTACACGGGACCGATACCGACATAGTCCGCATCGCTCGCCTGCAGAGCCTCCGCATCATTCCCCACCGACACGCCGACGATGCGATCGGGGCCGAGCATGCGCCGCACAGCCGCGGCGGGAAGATCCTCGGGACCGACGTGCACACCCGCGGCGCCGGAGGCGATCGCGAGATCCGCGCGATCGTTCATGATGAGCGGCACGCTCGGCGGAAGCGCCGCGAGGAGCGCGCGCGCTACTTCCACCTGCGTACGCGCATCCGCATCTTTGAGGCGCAGCTGCACCATCGTCGCTCCGCCACGCACGCACGCGAGCGCGCGCTGCACGATCTCGTCAGCCCCGCCGCGAACACCGTCCGTGATGGCGACGAGCCTCAGCGTCTCAGGATCCAGCATACGGGAGCATCATGGGTGACCGGACAACGCGCGCGATTCGCGGCGCGACGACCGTCGACAGCGACTCGCCCGACCAGATTCGGCACGCGACGCGCGAGCTGCTCGAGACCATCGTCGCCCGCAACGGCATTACGAGCGCGGACGTCATCAGCGCGATCTTCACCGTCACGCACGACCTGACGAGCGAATTTCCCGCGCACGCCGCGCGCGAGCTCGGCTGGCTCGAGGTCCCGCTCCTCTGCACGCTCGAGATCCCCGTGCCCGGCTCGCTCCCGAAGTGCATCCGCGTGCTCCTCCACGTCCAAACGGCGGCGTCGCGTGCAGAAATTCGCCACGTGTACCTGCACGCCGCGCGCGCGCTTCGCCCCGACCTCGCGAGCTGACGCGTCGCCGCTCGACTCACTCTCGCGAAGCGTGCTCGCGCCGCTCGCGCCGTGCCGCCTGAACCGCCTCGGTGTGCGCCTTGAAGGTCGTCCGAAACTCGTGGTGCCCATCCGGACTCGCGACGAAATAGAGGTACGGAACCGCGGCGGGGAAGAGCGCGGCCTCAATGCTCGCCTTCCCTGGTGACGCGATGGGACCGGGCGGCAGCCCCGGATGCCGATACGTGTTGTACGGAGACTCGACGTCGAGGTCCTTGTAGTACAGCCGATCCCGATGCTCTCCGAGCGCGTACTCCACGGTGGGATCGGCCTGCAACGGCATCTGCAGACGCAGCCGGTTGTGGTACACGGCCGAGATCACGGGGCGCTCCTCGGGCAGCCGCGCCTCGCGCTCGATGATCGAGGCGAGTGCGATCACATCGTTCCTGCTCATCGCGAGCTGCTGCAGCCGGTCGTCCCACGCGGGCTCCCACACGTGCTCGAAGCGGGTGACCATCTCGCGTACGGCCACGTGCGGCGACGTGCCGTAGGCGAAGATGTAGGTGTCCGGGAACAGATAGCCCTCGAGCGTCGGCGTCGGAATGTCGAGCTCGCGCAGCATCGCCGTGTCGCGCACGGCGACGGCCACGGACTCCGGTGGCGAGCCGAGCGCGGTGGCGAGGGCGGGGACGATGTTGAAGAGATTCCATCCCTCTGGAATCGTCACCTTCCGCTCGAGCCCCTCGCCGTCGCGCAGCGCCGTGATGAGCTGCGCCCAGGACTCGCCGCTCCGCAGCGAGTAGGTGCCTGCCTTGATGTCGTGCGCGTCGCCCGTGGCCTTCGCGTAATAGCGGAACAGGCGCGGCCACGCGACCAGCCCGGCGCGGTGCAGGCTGTCCGCCGCCGTGCGCAGGCTCGCACCCGGTGGAATCGTGACCTTCACGGGCGCGCCGTGCCCCTTGGCTTCGCACGCGCCGAGCATCGAGGCGCAACACGCGACGAGGATCG
>DATHJR010000069.1:0-18606 GCA_035286525.1 Gemmatimonadaceae bacterium
AGAAATATCGAGAAGATGGGGCTCACCACATCCCCAATGGCGGAGCTGTTCTTCGATGATTGCGCGGTGCCTTGCGAGAGCATGCTCGGACGCGAGGGCCAGGGGGCGGCCATCTTCAACCACTCGATGGCCTGGGAGCGAAGCTGCATTCTGGGGAGCACGGTCGGTGCGATGGAGCGGCAGCTCGACAACTGCGTGGCCTACGTCAAGACCCGCCATCAGTTCGGAAAGCCGATCGGCAGCTTCCAGCTCGTCGCCGGGAAGATCGCGGAGATGAAAGTCCGTCTTGAGACCGCGCGCCTTCTGCTGTACCGCGCAGCCTGGGCGCATTCGCGTGGAGACAGCAACGCACTCGAGGGCGCTATCGCGAAGCTGTACATCAGCGAGGCGTCGGTGCAGTCCGCGCTCGATGCGATTCAGCTCCACGGTGGCTACGGCTACATGAAGGAGTTCGACTCCGAACGCGAGCTGCGGGATGCCATTGGCGGCAGGCTCTACTCCGGGACACCGGAAATTCTCAAGCTGATCATCGCGCGCAACCTCGGTCTCGCGTCACAGTGAGTGGCGACGACGTCGCACGGCAGGAGCACCCGTCGGCACCCCCCGCTGCGGCGTTTCTCCTCTGGCACCACTTGCGAGAGAGTGCGCGAAAGGATTCGTCGCGCCCAGCGGTGGTGTGGCGCGAAACGGTATTGACGTACCGGGATCTGGAAGTACAGAGCAATCGCGTCGCGACTCTTCTCGAGGCGAGCGGTATCGGCCGGGGGAGCCGCGTGGCGCTGTACCTGCCCAAGTCGCATCGCGCGATCGTCGCAATTCTGGGCGTGCTCAAAGCCGGTGCGGCATACGTACCCATCGATCCACACGCCCCGCCGCTGCGAGCGGCGTACATCCTTCGCGACTGTGCGGTGCGCGGGTTGATTACGACCGCCGACATGCTCGCGCAACTAAACCCGCGACTCACAGGGTTCGACTCGCTCGAGACAATTCTGTTGGCTGACGATGTCGGCGACTTACCGGCACATCCTGCGCGCGTGCAGATCAAGCGGTGGGCGGAGTTGGCGAGTATCGAGGCCGCGGAGCCCAAGGCGAACGGCTCGACCGAAAGCGACCCGGCATATCTCCTCTATACCTCGGGCTCCACCGGAAATCCGAAAGGAGTCATTCTCACCCATCGTAATGCGCTCGCATTCGTGGACTGGGGAGCGGAGACATTCGGTGTGCTGCCCGACGACCGGCTGTCGAACCATGCGCCTCTGCACTTCGACCTGTCGGTCTTCGACATATTCGTCGCGCTGCGCGCTGGCGCGACGGTGGTCATGGTCCCCGATCAGATTGCACTCTTTCCCACTGAGCTCGCGCGCTGGATCGACGACGCGCGCATCAGCATCTGGTATTCGGTGCCATCAGCGCTGACCAAACTCCTGCTGCATGGTGGTCTCGATCGGTATCACTACGAGCAGCTACGAACCGTCCTCTTCGCGGGCGAGGTGTTCCCGGTAAAATACCTGCGCGAGGTCATGACGAGGCTTCCGAGGGCCACCTTTTTCAACCTGTACGGCCCCACCGAGACCAACGTGTGCACCTACTCGCGGGTGCCTCGCCCACTTCCGTTCGAAGTCGCCGAGATCTCGATCGGCCGTGCCTGCGCGAACACGGAGGTGTTTGCACTCAATGCCGGCGATGCTTCCATTGACGCAGGAGAAACTGGTGAGCTGTACGTTCGCGGGCCCACGGTGATGGCCGGCTACTGGGCACTACCGGAAAAGACTCGCGAGGCACTTATTGCGAATCCCCTTCAAGCGGAATTTGAGACGCGCGTCTACCGCACCGGGGACATGGTCCGCCTGGAAGTGGACGGGAGCTACTCGTTCGTCGGCCGCAGAGACAACATGGTGAAGTCGCGTGGCTATCGGATCGAGCTCGGTGAGATCGAGGCTGTTCTCCTGCAACACAGCGGTGTTCGGGAGGCGGCGGTGCTAGCAGTGCCGGACGAAGAGATCGGGGTGCGGCTGAAAGCGGTGGCGGCCCTGAGCGACGACGCGGTCAGCGATGAGGAGCTGCGGGCCTTCTGTCTCGCGCGCCTGCCGCGGTACATGATTCCCGAGACCTTCGTCCTTTCACGCGAGCTCCCGAAGACTTCCACTGGCAAGATCGATCGCCAAGCGCTCACGGGAAACGGGATCCCCACGACAAACCAGGTGATCGACTGATGACTATTGCCACGTCCCTGACCGCGTTCATCCAGGCGGAGCTCGTTGGAGAGGAGCGAGCGCTCAAGGTCGATGCGAGCACACGACTCATCGATAGTGGACTGATCGATTCGATGGGACTGATGCAGATCATCGCGTTCATAGAGGAGCAGACGGGAGTCCGCATTCCGGATGAGGAAGTGATGCCCGAGAACTTCCAGACGGTCGATAGCATGGTGCGACTGATTGCTCGATTGGAGGCGCGCCGGGCAGGAACGGGGCCCTAGGCGCGGCGACAGGCAGCGATTTTGTCGTCATTTCACCGTCCAAGCGCGCCACGACGACCGTGGCATCAGAAACACCCTCCAGTGCGATCGCGGCCACCCAGCCGCCCTGCTGATTTACTCCGAACAGTCGCCATGATCGTCGTGTCTCGCCTTCGGCGCGAAGAACCAATGCGGACCGCGCAGCGAGAGCGAGCGTGACCTCGATACGCGACGGGCGCATGGCGAGACCGCAGCCGAGCCCCTTGAGTACCGCCTCCTTGCGCACCCAGGCGAGGTAAAGGGAGGAAACGCGCTCGCGTTCGCTCAGTCCCGACCACGACGCGCACTCATCGGGAGTGAGAATGGTTCGGGCGACGGATGACAGATTGGCGAGATGCCGAACTCGCTCGACATCGACACCCACGGCGCGCGCGCGCGTCACCGCATACAGGATTCGGCCGCTCGAATGTGCGACGCTGAATTCGAGCTCGCTGGTGTTCTCGCACGGCACTAGATGCGGCTTGCCGTAAGCTCCACAGCCTATCGTCACGGTTCGTGGAGGCCGCGCGAGATAGGCGCCGAGCAGAGCTCGGAGCGTAGTACGCGCGACGCTGAACGTTCGGCGGTCGCGGTCGAGGCGAAAGCCCGCGGCGCGAACGCGCTCGCTGGAGTCGAGGGTGCCGAAGCGGCTTTGGTCGGTGCACTCGCTCGAACCAACATCGAGTTGCCAGAGGTGAACGCAGTCCAACGCCGCCGCGGGCATCGACGCCAGGCGCACACGGACGTTTTCTGAGAGGCGTCGCTCGGTCGAGGTCATCACACAAGCTATCACTGCGCTCGACGGCGCTGTCACTCGATGGCGACGACCAGCTCGAGCGCCGCGCTCGCACCCTCGGACGCGAGCGACGTGAAGAAGACTCCGGTCGCCGCCGGCACGGTGCCGCCGAAGTACTGCGTGCGCACGAGGCGGAGGGTGTCGCGCGCCGCGTCGGTGAGCCAGTAGTTGTCGCCCATCACGACGCTGGACAGGCTCGCGCCGTAGCGCGCGACCGCGGTCTTCGTACGCTCGAGCATCGCGTGCATGCTGGAGTCGGTCGCATCGAGCGCCATTCCGGCATCCGCGAAGACGACGGTCCGCGTTGCGACGAGCGCCGCATGCGCATAGTTCGGCGACGCCGGCACTTCCGGCAGATTGAAGTACTGCCTCGGCGTCGCCGGAGCGGCGGCGAGACGCGCGACCGCCTCGCATTCGATGGCCGGCGCCGAGCTCGCCGCGTAGGAGAACACGAACGATGCCTCGGCGGTGGGGAAGGCCGTCGCGATTGCCGCACGCGCCGGCGCTACCTGATCCGCGCGCTCGTAAAAGCACGAGATGCGCAGCACGTTCGCGCTGGGAATCCCCGCCTCTCTCGCCACGCGCGCGAGTCCGGCCACTGTACGGTCGCCGGCAGGCGACGCGACGCCGGCGATGAAGCCCACACCCTGCGGGTTGAGGGCGTGGCCACCCGCGGCCGTCGATTCGATCTCCACGAGCTGCGTGGTGTCGGGAAATCCGGCTGCGCCCACGAGACTGAGCACCGGCAGCGGGGCGTTCGTGTGGGCCAGTGCGCGCGCGATCGCGAGGCGGCTGCTGTCGAGAGCCGCCGCGCCAACCGCGAAGACGCGCAGTTTGACGAGGGCGGCGTTCCGGTTCCTTCGCGCGAGCTCACGCAGCGCGGCTCTGACCTGAGCGTCGAGTGATCCTGCCGTGGCTGGCGCGACGTGGAACTCGAGACTTCGTGTCTCGGCGACGCTCGCGGTGGGGAAGTCGATCGCAGCAGGCAAGCCGCGCTCCTGGGCGTACGCGAAGGTGGCAGAAAGAAGATAGATCGCAGCCGTCATTCCTGACCATCGCATGCTCGTCTCCGTGAGAAAGAGCGAATTCGTTCAGCCGAATCGGTGAGTATCGTGCGGCGACGACGCCTCGGGCAACGAGATTGCCAAACTCGGACACTACGAGGAACACGATTACCAAGGGCGAGTCGCGAGTCGAGTCGGCGGCAGCCTTCATCGAACCCGGCCATTGAATTGTGTGTTATAACAGGTATATTTCAGCCATGCCAACCAACCTGCTGGACGAGATCAAGCAGACCAAGCCCTTCGCGAGTCGGAGCGAAGAGGCGCTGCTGTCGATTCTCCGAACCGCCACCGTGCTCGAGCATGGCTCCAACGAGGTGCTGCGACCGTTCGGGATCACGAGTACGCAGTACAACGTTCTGCGCATCCTCCGTGGCGCGGGCGCCGGCGGGCTGTGCGGGAAGGAGATCGCCGAGCGGCTCATCTCGCGAGTGCCCGACGTGTCGCGGCTGCTGGACCGCATGGAGGAAGTGGGGCTGCTGGGAAAGAAACGGGATGCGAATGACCGCAGGCACCTAACCGCGCGGATCACGGCGAAGGGGCGCAAGGTGCTCGAGCAGGCAACGCCGGGGCTGGAGGAATTCGCCAGGGGACGAGTAGAGCGGCTGTCGGCGCGCTCCGTTGAGGGCCTCGTGGAGGCCCTGGCGTCCATTCGCGAAGGCGCGTGAACTTTTTCCGGGCCTCGATAGTTGTTATAACAGGTACTTTTCACATCAACACGGAACTTCCCATGCATCCCTCTATTCTCGATATGACCACCATCAGCGCAGGGCTCCTTCTCGCGCGTCTCCTGGTCGGATTGCTCATGGCCGGGCACGGCGCGCAGAAGCTGCTCGGCTGGTTCGGCGGTCCCGGCATCGCCGGTGCCGGTGCGTACTTCGAGCAGCTCGGCTTTCGTCCCGGCCGCTTCTTCGCAACGGTCGCCTCGGCGACCGAGATCCTGAGCGGCGTTCTCGTCGCGCTCGGACTGTTCGGCCCGGTCGGCCCCGCGCTCATGCTGTCGGTGATGATCGTCGCCGCGGTGAGCGTTCACTGGAAGAACGGGCTGTGGGCGCAGGGCGGTGGAATCGAGCTCTCGCTGTTTTACGGAACCGTGGCGGTCGCGCTCGCGCTGACCGGCTTCGGCCGCTACTCGCTCGACTCGCTGCTCGGGCTTCAGTCGCTCTACACGCCGGCGCTCGCCTTCGTGGCGCTCGCCGTCGGCATCTTCGGCGGCGTGGGCAATCTGCTCGCGCGTCGTCCGGTTGCCACAGCGTAAGCGCGAGAGTCGCATGGAAATCGGGATCTACACCTTTGCCGAGCGCACGCCGGATGCCCACACAGGGCATCTGGTGAGCGCGCAGCAGCGGCTCGCGGACCTGCTCGAGGAGATGGAGCTCGCGGACCAGCTCGGGCTCGATGTGTTCGGCGTCGGCGAGCACCACCGACCCGACTTTGTGGTGTCGTCGCCGGCGGTTGTTCTAGCAGCCGGCGCGGCGCGCACGAAGCGCATCCGACTCACGAGCGCCGTATCGGTGCTCAGCTCCGACGATCCGGTGCGCGTGTTTCAGGACTTCGCGACGCTCGACCTGTTGTCAATTGGGCGCGCCGAGATCATGGCGGGACGCGGATCGTTCATCGAGTCGTTCCCGCTGTTCGGCTACGATCTCGATGACTACGACGAGCTGTTCGCCGAGAAGCTCGAGCTCCTGCTGGCCGTGCGGGCGAACGAGAAAGTGGAATGGAAGGGCAAGCATCGCGCGCCCATTCACGGTCTGTCCGTATTTCCGCGCCCCGTGCAGAATCCGCTGCCAGTGTGGGTCGCAGTTGGGGGTACGCCGCAGTCCGTGGTGCGCGCGGCGTCGCTCGGACTTCCGATGGCGCTCGCGATCATCGGCGGCGAGCCCGAGCGGTTCAAGCCCATGGTCGATCTGTATCGCGAGGCGGCGCGCCGCACGGGACACGATCCGGCGACGCTTCCCGTGAGCATCAACTCGCACGGCTACATCGCCGACACGTCGCGCCAGGCGTCGGACGACGCGTATCCACCGTACTTCGATGTGATGGGGCGCATCGGCCGCGAGCGCGGCTGGTCTCCGCCGACGCGCGCCAAGTTCGAGGCGGAACGCTCGAAGCGCGGCGCGCTCTTCGTCGGCGATCCGCAGGAAGTGATCGACAAGATTCTCTGGGAGCACGAGCTGTTCGCGCACCAGCGCTTCCTGATGCAGATGAGCGTCGGCACGATGCCGCACGCGAAGATCATGCACTCGATCGAGCTGCTCGGCGACGTCGTCGCGCCGGCGGTGCGGAAGGCGCTCGGTCGCGCGAAGACGGCGCCCGAGGTCGACGCGAGAGTCGCCGCGACGAGTCAGGCTCTGTAAACCGTCACCACCGTGTCGTCGAAAGCACGAGAGCTCGCGCCGCGCGGGAGCTCGTGCGTGCTCGCGTGCTCGACGACGAGGATGCGCGAGAAGTGGCTCGCGTGCCAGCTCGCGATGACGCGATCGAGCTGGCGCGAGCCGTACGGCGGATCCGCGAACGCGATGTCATAGCTCGCGGGGCCGAGCATGGCGGCGTAGGGGATCGCGTCGCGCTTGAAGATGCGGGTCGACTCGCGCAGCCGGAACGCCGCGATGTTCGCGCGGAGCGCGTGCAGGCTGTCGGGGCGGAACTCGACGAAGTCGGCGCTCCTGGCGCCGCGCGAGATCGCCTCGATGCCGATCGCACCCGTGCCCGCGAAGAGCTCGAGCACGCGCGCATCCGCGAGATCGTCGCGCACGAGATCGAGCATCGCGGCGCGCACGTGTTCGGCCGTGGGGCGTACGCGGCGGTCCTGCGGGGACACGAGATCGCGCCCGGCGTGCTTTCCGGCTACGATTCTCACGGAGGTCTGGCGAGCTCTGCGAACATGCTAGAATCTAGCGTGCCCCATCCGATCGTCGCGTTCCGCTCGGCACGATGGATGCCGAGTCGCTCTTCAGCGCAGGCGCAGTATACCTGGCGCCTCTCAGCATCGCCATCGATACTTGCTTCCCTCGCAACCGCTGATGGACCACGCGTGACCCCTCTCGACGACGACATCACCCGTACTCCCCCCGCTCCCCCCGCCGCGACCTCGCAGCCCGGGGGCAATGGCGCACGTGGGGTGCTCACCGAAAGCACCGGGCTCTACCGTCTCCTCGTCGAGCGCGTGCGCGACTACGCCATCTTCGCGCTCGACACCACGGGTCACGTGCTGAGCTGGAACGAAGGCGCGCAGCGAGTGAAGGGCTACGCGCCGAACGAGATCATCGGGCGGCACTTTTCGATTTTCTATCCGCACGAGGAAATCGCGAGCCACAAGCCGGCGCGGGAGCTCGAGACCGCGATCAGAGAAGGCCGATTCGAGGAAGAGGGGTGGCGCATCCGCAAGGACGGGTCGCGCTTCTGGGCAAGCGTCATCATCACCACGCTTCGCGATGACGCGGGCGTGCACGTCGGATTCGCGAAGGTCACGCGCGATCTCACCGAGCGGCGCTTCGCCGAGGAGATACTCCGCGACAGCGAGCAACGGTTTCGACTGCTCGTGCAGAGCGTGAAGGACTACGCGATCTTCATGCTGGATCCTCACGGCATCGTCGCGACCTGGAACGAAGGCGCGAAGGCGATCAAGGGGTACGAGGACTACGAGATCATCGGGCGCCACTTCTCGACGTTCTACTCCGCCGAAGACGTAGCCAACGGGAAGCCGGCGTGGGAGCTGCGAGAGGCAGCAGCAAAGGGAAGGCTCGAGGACGAGGGATGGCGCTATCGCAAGGACGGCACGCAGCTGTGGGCCAACGTGGTGATCACCGCGGTTCGCAATCCGGCCGGAGAGCTGATCGGCTTCTCGAAGGTGACGCGCGATCTCACGGAGCGACGCGCCGCGCAGGAGCGCGCGATCTCCGACACTCGTCGCGTCGCGGAGGCCGAAGTGGCGAACCGCGCGAAGAGCGAGTTTCTCGCGGCGATGTCGCACGAGCTGCGCACGCCCTTGAATGCCATTGGCGGCTACGCCGAGCTGCTCGAGATGGGGATCGGGGGCTCGATCACGGAGCAGCAGCAAGGATATCTCGCGCGCATTCGCGGCAGCCAGCAGCACCTCCTCGGCATCATCAGTGACCTGCTCAACTACAGCAGGATCGAGGCGGGACAGGTGACGTACGACCTCACGGTCGTCCCGATTCAGAGTGTGATGGACACGGTGCTGCCGTTGCTCGGCCCGCAGTCGCTGGCAAAGGACATCGCGCTCACGAGCGAGGCGTGCCCGATCGATCTCGAGGCGATTGCCGATAAAACGAAGACTGAGCAGATCGTTCTGAATCTGCTCTCGAATGCCGTGAAGTTCACGCCCGATGGCGGCCGCGTCACCGTGCGCTGCGCGGGCGACGGCGATCGCGTTCGAATCAGCGTGGAGGATACGGGGCCAGGCATTCCGCTGGACAAGCACGGCGCGATCTTCGAACCGTTCGTGCAGCTCGGCCGCACGCGCACGAGCCAGCACGAGGGCACGGGCCTGGGGCTCGCGATCAGTCGCGACCTCGCTCGCGCGATGGGCGGCGACATTACCATCGACAGCACGGTCGGCGTCGGGAGCACCCTGACGCTCACGCTTCCGCGAGAGCAGTGACGGAACGAGTCGATGAGAACGAGAGCTCGCCGCAAGGTGCCCAGCGCGAGCTGAGCGAGCACATTTTCTCGGTGTCGGCCGGCATGGTCGGCGTTTGCATCACCGTCATCGGACTCTTTCGCATCGTCTCGCGCTCGCTGCACGTCGACAGCGTCGCGGACAATCTGTTGTCGATCGATGCGCTCGTGTTTCTCGCCTCGTGCTTTCTCGCGTACCTTGGGTTGCGGGCGCGAGCGTCGCAGAACCGGAGGCGCTTCGAGCGGGCCGCGGACTATCTGTTCCTGGCGGGGCTCACGATGGTCTCGATCGTCGCTGTGCTGATCGCCTACGAGGTGATCTGATCACGCCTGGAAGTTCGCGTCCGCCGGCCTGAAATCCAGCGCAAGATCCAGCGCCGGCACCGAATGCGTCAGCGCTCCCACCGAGATCCAGTCGACGCCCGTCTCGGCCACCGCGCGCACGCTCTCGAGCGAGATGCCCCCGGACGCCTCGACGATCGCGGCCCCGCCAACGAGCTCGACGCACGACGTCATCTCGCGCGGCGACATGTTGTCGAGCAGGATCGCATCCGCGCCGGCATCGAGCGCGCGCGCCACCTGCTCGCGCGTATCGCACTCCACCTCCACGATCATTCCCAGCTCGGCGTGCTCGCGCGCGCGTCGTATCGCCAGCGCGATGTCGCCGCCCAACGTCGCCAAATGGTTGTCTTTGATCAGCACGGCCGCGGCGAGGTCCGCGCGGTGATTCATGCCGCCTCCGCACCGCACCGCGTACTTCTCGAGCGCGCGGAATAGCGGCATCGTCTTTCGCGTGTCCAGGATCTTCGCGCGCGTCCCGCGCACGGCATCGACATAGCGCGCGGTGAGCGTCGCGATTCCGGAGAGTCGCTGCGCGAAGTTGAGCGCCACGCGCTCGGCCGAGAGCACGGCGCGCGCCGTGCCCTCGATCTCGAGTATCGCATCACCCGCTCGCACGTGCGTCCCATCACTCGCGAGCGCGTGACAATGCGTCGCTGGATCGATGACCTCGAACACCGCCGCGGCGAGCGGCAGCCCCGCGATGACGCCGGCTGTCCGCGCGACCATCGCCGCGCTCGCGCGCGCGCTGGTGGATACCACGGCGAGCGTCGTCACGTCGTCGAATGCCTTGTCTTCCTCCAGCGCCGCGCGCGCCAGCGCCGCACTCGCCGCCGGTGATAGCGGAAACTCGAGCGCTTCGCCCGCCGCGCGCGATTCCCGCGACACCGTGCTCATTCGCCCATCGCGAACGCGGGCGCCATCGCCGGCGCTCCGCCGATCGAGATCATGCGCTCGATCGCCAGCCGCGCGCGGTCCGCAACATCCGCCGGCACCGTGATCCGATGCTCCATCGCTTCGAGCGAGTGCTTGACCTTCTCGAGCGTCGTCACCTTCATGTACTGGCACGACGCCCGCTCGTCGGCCGCAAAAAATGTCTTGTCAGGATTTGCCTTGCGCAGCCGATGCAGGATCCCGACCTCCGTGGCGACGATGAACTCGCTCGCGTCGCTCTCGGACGGCCGCCGGATCATCCCCTCGGTGGACAGTATGTGAAGATCCGTCTCGTTCACGGCGCCGGCGGAGATTCCCTCGAGCACGCTCGTCGAGCAGCCGCACTCCGGGTGCACGAGCAGCTCGGCGCCCGGATGCTCGAGCCGCACCCTGTCCAGCGATTCCGGCGTGATGCCCGCGTGCACGTGGCACTCGCCCATCCACACGTGCATGTTCGCGCGACCGGTCATGCGACGGACGTGCGCGCCGAGGAACATGTCGGGGCCAAAAAGCACCTCGCGATCCGCGGGAATCGAGTTCACGATCTCAACCGCATTGCCAGACGTGCAGCAGTAGTCGGTCTCCGCCTTCACCTCCGCAGTGGTGTTGACGTACGACACCACGACCGCGCCCGGATGCTCGGCCTTCCACTCACGGAGCTGCTCGGCCGTCATCGTGTCGGCGAGCGAACAGCCCGCGCGCAGATCGGGGAGGAGCACGGTTTTGTCCGGCGACAGAATCGCGGCGGTCTCCGCCATGAAATGCACGCCGCAGAAAACGATCACGCTTGCCGTGGTGCGCGCGGCCTCGCGCGACAGGCCAAGCGAGTCGCCCACGACGTCCGCGACATCCTGCACCTCCGGCCGCTCGTAGTTGTGCGCGAGGATGACCGCGTTGCGCGACCTGGCGAGCTCGCGGATCTCGTCCTGGAGCAGCTGGTGCTCGACGGAGGTAGTCATGATGCCGCCCTCCGGCCCGCGGCGGCGCCGAAACGAACGTGGCGGTTTGCCCACGCCCTGCGAGGAAGCGGGAAGTCGACGCGATAATGCCCGCCGCGCGACTCCTCGCGCATGAGCGCAGACTCGGCGATCAGATGCGCGGTGAGGCAGAGATTGCGCTCCTCCGTCGCACCTGGTGGCAGCTGGGCGGCTATCGATTCGAGCGCGGCGAGACATTGTCGCAGCCCCGCGGCAGTGCGCTCGATGCCTGCGTGCCCCCACATGACCTCTCGAATGCGATTCGCCGCGTCCCTCGCGAGCGCGCGCTCGGGCGGCGCCGGCACAGACCACAATTGAATGGTCGGCTCGTGCTCGAGCGGTGGCAGCTGCGTGACGTCGTGCGCAACGCGCTCGGCGAACACCAGTCCCTCGAGCAGCGAGTTCGACGCCAGTCGGTTCGCTCCGTGCACGCCGGTTCGCGCGACCTCGCCCACGGCGGAGAGGCGCGGAATCGTCGAGCGGCCCGCAAGGTCGACGACGATGCCGCCCATCATGTAGTGCGCGGCCGGTGTCACGGGAATTGGCTGCGTGCGCGGATCAATCCCCCGAGCCATGCACACTGCGAAGATGCCGGGGAAGCGCGTGACGAACGCGTCGCCGAGGTGCGTCGCGTCGAGAGTGACGTGGCCGGTCTCCTGCTGCGCGCGTACGACCGCACGCGTGACGATGTCGCGCGGCGCGAGCTCGGCCAACGGATGCACGGCGGGCATGAAGCGCACGCCGTGCCCATCGAGCAGCACCGCGCCCTCGCCGCGCACGGCCTCGCTGATGAGCGCGAGCGGCGTTTCGTCGGACTCGAGCGCTGTGGGATGAAACTGGATGAACTCCATGTCTGCGAGCTCGGCGCCGGCGCGGTGCGCCAGTGCGTAGCCATCACCGGTGGCGACGGGTGGGTTCGTGGTGCGCAGATAGACCTGGCCACAGCCGCCCGTCGCGAGCACCGTGGCGTCAGCGATCACCTCGAGCGCGCGCCCCCGCTCGCTCACGCGCGCGCCGCAGCACGCGCCGTCTTCGATGATGAGCTCGAGCGCGCGCGCGTGCTCGACGATCGTGATCCGGTCGTCCGCGCGAACGCGCTCGACGAGCGTTCGCACCACTTCCGCTCCGGTGCGATCGCCGCTCGCGTGCACGATGCGGCGCTTCGAATGCGCCGCCTCGCGTCCAAGGAGGAACTCGCCAAGTGAATCGACATCGAAGTGGGCGCCGGCCTCGGAGAGCTCGCGCACGCGGCTCGGGCCCTCGCTCACCAGCACGTCCACCGCGTCGCTGTCGCAGAGAATGCCGCCGGCCGCGAGCGTGTCCTGCCGGTGCAGCGCGGGCGAGTCGCCGGCGCCGAGCGCGGCGGCGATTCCGCCCTGGGCATAGTTCGTGGAGCTGTCGAACAGCGAGCGCTTGGTGAGGAGTACGACGTCGCCGCGATTGCTGCACTGCTCGGCGGCGCGATACGCCGTGTGCAGTCCGGCAATGCCGCTGCCGATCACCAGGACTCGTGTGCGAAGCCTGTCGGGTGTGCTCGATTGTGGTTCGGTGGCCGCAGCCTCGCTGAGTACGCGGGCATGTGGAGACAGTGCGGCCGACTGGCGGGTGGTCATGTACAGCTCCCATTGGTGACTTGGTTCCTCGCTGAGGGGCCGGTTGGGAAACGCCTTGGTTCGTCTGGTGCGACGAACCCTCCCAGCGAGTGTTGCGTGTGAATCAATTGTACGGCACCCAATACTACACCGTATCAGTACTAATGATGCGGTGTGGGCAAAGGTTCCGGAATGGCTTCCCGTGTTTGGGCGGGCTCTACCTCAGCACATCGATCGGGTCCACCTGCGTCGCACGCCGTACGGGGCCCAGCAGTGCGATCGATGCGCACGCGAGCAGCATCAGTGCCGTTGCCGCCATCGTGACCGGGTCAAGCGGCGTCACGCCGTAGAGCAAGTTGCGCAGCAGGCTCCCCACGGCGAGCACGCCGACGATGCCGCCAGCGAGGCCGAACGCCATCCACGTCGCGCCCTGCCGCAACACGAGCCCGGCAATGCGCTGCCGGCTCGATCCGAGCGCGACGCGCACGCCGAACTCGCGCTCGCGCGCCGCCCCCATGGCGGCGAACATCGCGTACACGCCCACCGATGCGAGCAGGAGCGCGAGCGCGCCGAAGCTCGTCATCAGCACCACGGGCAGCCTGCGTCCCGCGATGCCGTTCGAGAGCAGCGCGCGCATCGTCGTCACGTTGTGGGAGGCAAGATCCGCATCGTACTCGCTGGCGGCGCGCTGTATGGGCTTCGCGAGCGCGAGCGGATTCCCCTGTGACCGGAAAACGAAGGTCACTGTGCCGCTCGGCTCCTGTCGCCGGGACGCATAGGTGATCGGCTGTGGCTCCATGCGCGCGGGATCGTTGCGCACGTCGCCGACCACGCCGACGATGACCTTCCACGGCGCGTTGGCGTCGGGTCCGAGCCGAATGCGCGTGCCGAGCGCTCCGCCGTGCGGCCAGTAGCGCCGCTCCATCGCCGCGCTGATGACGATCGATGAGGGCGCACCCGGTCGATCCTCCGGGCCAAAGGTGCGGCCGCTCCGAAGCGGAATGCCGAGCGTGCGAAAGTAGTCGTCGGAGACACTCACGTAGGTGATGAACGACTGCTGATCCATCGGTGGCGGAGTGGCGCCCTCGATGACCATGCCGTTGGCGTTCATGTAGGCCGATGGCAGCTGGCTTGCGCTCGCGACAGCCGTGACACCAGGAATGGCGCGCAGCCGATCCTCGAGCAGTGCGTAGTAGCGCGCCATGTCCTCCGGCATATAGCTCCCCATCGGCGGTTGGACGTCGACGGCCAGCACTCCCTCGGGATTGAAGCCAAGGGGAGCGCTCGTCATCGCCCACAGACTGCGGGCGAGGAGCCCTGCGCCCGCGAGCAGGCTGAGACAGAGCGCGATCTGTCCGGCGACGAGCGCTCCGCGCAGCCGTCGCGAGCGACGACTTTCACTCGTGCCGCGCGTCTCATCGCGGAGGACGCTCTGCATGTTCGCGCGGCCTACGGTGAGTGCGGGGATGATGCCGAACGCGAGCCCGGTGCAGAGCGCGAGCACCATCGTGTACACGAGCGTGCCCGTATCGAGAGCCAGGTGCGCGTACGATGGCAGCGCGCTCAACGCGACCTTGCGCAGCACGCTCAGTCCGACGAGAGCGAGCAGAATTCCGGCAATGCCGCCGGCAAGCGCGAGCACCGTGCTTTCGGTGAGCAGTTGCCGCGCGAGCCGCCCGCTGCCGGCTCCGAGCGCGACGCGTACGGCGAACTCCTTGCGCCGCGAGATCGCGCGAGAGAGGAGCGCACCCGCGAGATTCGCGCACGTGATGAGCAGGACGAGCGACGCGCTCGCCATCAGCACGAGTAGTGGTGTGCGGGTGTCTCCCACCATCACATCGCGCAGCGGCGTCGTCGTGAGCGCGAACGGGCCGTCATCGCGAGGGTATTCGCGCGAGAGACTGTTCGAGATCGCGTCGACATCCTGGCGCGCCGACTTCGCGGTGACTCCCGGCTTGAGACGCCCCACGAGGGTGAGATAGTGGGAGCCGCGCGCGGACACGGGATCGCTCAGCAGTGCGGGGAGCGACATGGTGAGGTAGACGTCGGCATCGCCCATGGGCTCAACGAAGTCGCGAGGGAGAACGCCCACCACCAATCGCGAGATTCCGTTGATGCGAATGGTACTCCCCACGACTTTCGGATCGCCGCCAAAGATCCCCTGCCAGGCGGCATGGGTGAGAATGGCGGTGAGCGACGTGTCGGATCGCGCGTCCTCTTCGTGGAAGGTGCGGCCGAGGGCGGGCTCGACGCCGAGCGTTGCGAAAAAGGCAGGCTGCACCCACGCGATGCGAACGATGTGCGCGCCGCCTTCGCCCTTGAACACGCCGTCCATCGCATCGTGCTGGAACACCGCGAAATTCGAGAACGAGTGCTGGCGATCGCCGACGTCCTTCGCGGCGCCCGCGCTCAGCGCGCCGTTCTCGGAGCTGCCGTCGCGAAAGCGGGCGAACACGCGCACGAGGCGATCGGGCTCGCGGTAGGGGAGCGCGTCGAGCAGCACGGATTTCACGACGCCGAACACGGCGGCATTGGCACCAATGCCGAGCGCGAGGGTGACGACAGCAAGCAGCGTGAAGACCTTGGCATGCGTTGCCGAGCGAAGTCCGAAGCGCAGATCCTGACGAAGATCCGCGAGCCAGTCGCGGCGCGCGAGCGCGCGCCGGTCCTCCGTGAGGAGCTGCGTGCATTCGCGCTGCACGTCGCTCACGTCGCCGAAGCGCTCGAGCGCCGTGGCGCGCGCGGTGGCCGGATCCATCCCCTCTCGCACGTAGTCGCGGATGCGCTGCTCGAGATGGAACTGCAGCTCGTCGCCCACCTCCGCCTGTGGAGCGGACTCGAAGGGGAGCTTGGAATCGGGGTGCACGAATGGGTTGCGCATATCAGCTCGCCCAGCCGGGTGCGGTGACGGTGCCGATGGCCTGCGTGACCGCGGCCGCGAAGCGCTGCCATCCCGATGTTTGTTCCTGGAACTGGCGCTTTCCTTCGGCCGTGAGATGATAGTACTTCGCTCGGCGGTTGTTGTCGCTCACTCCCCATGTGCCCTTGATCCAGCCGCGGCGCGTCATGCGATAGAGCGCCGGATAGAGCGAGCCCTCTTCGATGCGGAGGACGTCGCCGGTGGCGCTCTCGATCCATTTGGCGACGCCGTAGCCGTGCATGGGGCCCCACGAGAGGGTCTTGAGGACGAGCAGCTCGAGGGTGCCCTGGAGGAGTCCGGAATCCTTGTTGAACACTGAGGCCTCTGTGGCGCGCGGTAGAATTGGGCGGCGAAGCGCGTCACTCGCGCTTCCTATGCGGATCTAGGGATAGGGTAAAGCCGCTCCCTTAGACGCGCAAGGGGTGGCCCTGATTGGAGGCGGCCGCCCGGCGCGCAGGCACGCTCGATGCGGCGCGAGAGTAGCGGCACGTGAATGTCGCACCGATCTTCACGCAACCTCTGATAATAGGGCAAACATGCTCACCACACGCACACTCGGCTCGCAGGGCCTCACCGTCTCCGCCCTCGGCCTCGGCCTGATGGGGATGAGCCAGGCCTACGGCACCGCGGAGGAGCGCGACGAGCGCGAGTCCATCGCCACCATCCATCGGGCCATCGAGCTCGGCGTGACCTTCTTCGACACGGCCGAGGTGTACGGCCCCTACGTGAACGAATCGCTGCTGGCTCGCTCGCTCAAGGAGCTCGAGGGGCAGCGCGAACGGCTCGTCATCGCGACCAAGTTCGGCTTCAAGATCGAGAACGGCGACGTCGCGGGGGTGGACAGCCGGCCCTCGCACATCCGTGAGGCCGTCGAGGGCTCGCTCCGCCGACTCGACACGGAGTACATAGACCTCCTCTACCAGCACCGCGTGGATCCCGCCGTGCCGATCGAGGACGTCGTGGGCACGATGGCCGAGCTCGTACGCGAGGGGAAGGTGCGCTTCCTCGGCCTCTCCGAGGCGGGCGAGCAGACGATCCGCCGCGCCCATGCCGTTCATCCGATCTCGGCGCTTCAGAGCGAGTACTCTCTCTGGGAACGCAACCTCGAGCCCAGAATCATCCCGCTGCTGCGCGAGCTCCGCATTGGGCTCGTGCCCTTCGCGCCGCTCGGCCGCGGTTTCCTCACGGGGGACGTCAAGCGCGCCGAGGAGTATCCCGAGGACGACTTCCGGCGAAACGATCCGCGATATCAGGGGAAGAACTTCGACGCGAACATGCAGGCCGCGTCGACCGTGCGCGAGCTCGCGGCGCAGAAGCAGGCGACGGCGGGGCAGATCGCGCTCGCGTGGCTACTCCACAAGGGCAGCGACGTCGTGCCGATTCCCGGCACCAAGCGGCGGAAGTATCTCGAGGAGAACGTTGCGGCGGCCGACATCCGGCTCACGCCGCAAGAGATGGCGACGCTCGATGCGGCGCTCGCGCCGGAGAAGGTGGCAGGGCCGCGCTACAGCGAGAGCCGAATGGCGACGGTGGATCGGTGACGTCATCCCGACTTTCGCCGGGATGACGTTCGACGTGGTTCCTTGTTCCTGCTACGTGTCGTACCGATCGTGGTAGCGCACCCACTGCATGGGCCGAGTCTCGCCGCGGCCCAGCGCGGTGAGGTCGAGCAGGTTGTACGTGTTGAGGAACGGATCGACGCCGCGCATGTACGTGGAATACGTGTGAAACAGGTCGTCGCCGTCCCGCAGGAACGTGCTGAAGCCTGGTAGGTCGCCCGGCGCCTGCGGAATCTCGTTGCGTTTGCGAAGCTCGGTCACGCTCTCGTAGTTGTACTCGACGCTGCCGCGCGCGTCGTCGAGCGTGACGTGGAAGTCGTAGTTGAAGTCCGACTCGCCCGAGGAGACCCAAGGGAAGCGCCACCCCATTCGAGCCTTGAATGCGTCGAGCTTCGCGAGCGGCGCGCGCGAGACGGCGGCGAACTCGGTGTCCGCTGCCCCGAGGTGAAGGAGGCCGCCTTCGACGTTGTCCATCACGTACGAGCAGCTCTTGCACCCCTCGGTCCACGCCGGGGCGAACATGAAGTGGTAGACGACGAGCTGCCGATGCTTGCCGAAGAGGTCGCGCAACGTCGTCTGCCCGCGTGGCCCTTCGAACGTGTACGCTTTCTCGACCCGCACCTTCGGCAGCGCGCGGCGCTGCGAGCTGAGCGCGTCGCGCGCACGAGTGACCTCCTTCTCCTTCGCTAGCAGCGCCCGGCGCGCGATGAGCCACTCCTCGCGGGTCGCGATGGTCGATGATTCCATGCTGGACTCCGGTACTGGATTCGGGTCAGGCAGCCGATGTGAGGTAGCCGGGCAGGCGCTCGTGGAGCTGCGCCGTCCATCCCTTGGTGTTGCCCAGGAGTGCTGTGGTGCGACGCGCGTCGCCGAGCCTCTCGAAGCCGGACTCCACGACGCGGAGCAGCGTGCCGCCGTCAGCGGTGCCCTCGAGCGTGAACGTGACGAGCGTGCGCGGCTCTGCGGATAGGTCGGCGTTGGGGTCCGAAGTGCCCGGATGCCAGCGCCACGCGAAGCGGCGCCCTGGCTCCATCTCCTCGATCGTGACGTCGAAGGTGAACTTCTCGTGGCCGGGAATCGTGAAACGGCCGGTCACCCGGGAACCGGGCGCGATGGTCGCGCCCGTGAGGTCGGCGCCGAACCATGCGCCGAGCTCCGCGGGATTGGTGAGCGCGCGCCACACGCGCGCGGGAGACTGCGGGAGGCGAACCTGATCCTCGATGCGATCAGTGGTTCGGGGGCTGTTAGTCGGTGGTGAAATCACAGTGGTCTCCGGTGGAGGTCAATC
>DATHJR010000070.1:0-5218 GCA_035286525.1 Gemmatimonadaceae bacterium
CCTCAATGTTATGGATCCGAGCGTGCGAGTCATCTCGTGGACGGCCACTCCCACAGCTCGAACCGGTTGGCGACGAGCGAGACGATGCCGACGCGCGAGCGCCCCGCGTCCATGCTGACATCCGCGGGCTGGTAGCCGAGCTTCGTGATGCGCGGAACGAGCTTCTGACCCTCGAGCGTGGAGACGCTCGAGTCGTTCCAGCTGGTGATGAGGATCGTGCCGTCGCGCTCGACTTCGACGCCGTCGAACATCCCCTTGCCCTGTGCGATGTCTTTCGGGCCGGCGTCACCGATCCGCCATTCCTGCACCGACGGGCCGGCGAATGGCGCGAGGATGAATCGTTTCGCGCGCTGATCCCACGCGATGCCGTCGGGGCTCGAAAACAGCGCGGTCGACGCCGCGACGCTGATGCTGCGATCGTGGGCGACGTGCAGGATGCGGTCGGGGCCGGGATGCGAATCCATGCCGTTGGCCGCGACCAATACGCCGGTGTCGGTGATGTAGAACTCACCGGTGGAGTCGATCGCGAGATCGTTGAGGAAGAGCGCCTTCAACGGCGAGAGATCGACGGTGATATACGGCTTGCCGCTCTTCGTGTCGAAGCCGCGCAGCTTGTCGACGTCGAGCACCCAGAGCGTGTCGCCCTGCACGCGCGAGCCCATTGGCGCGTCGAGCTGCACGCCGTCGCGGCCACCCTGGATGAAGTGCAGCGAGTCCATTGCGCCGTCGGCGGAGATGCGCGAGATGAATCCATTTCCGTCCTTCACGCCCGGCGAACCGTTCACGTTGCTGACGAAGTACACGTTCTGCGACGCGTCGAACGAGAGTGCCTCGGGCTGCGCGAGCCCTTCGACGATCGAGATACGCTGCGGCGCGCTATTGTTCTTCGCGGCCTTGGAGGTGCACGCGCTCGGAGCAACGATGAGCGCGACAATGAGGGCGAGGGTGAGAGGCCATGCGGTCGGACGGGTCATTCGGTGTTCTCCGGACTGGTGGCAGGACGCGTGACTCTGGATCATCGGCCGAGCAGTTTCATCGAGGCGGCGGCGTAGCGATCACCGGCGGCTACGCCCTTCGGCGCGATCTCGTCGATGCGCTCGAGGTCGGCGTGTGTGAGCGTGACGCGGATCGCGCCGACGTTCTCCTCGAGATATTGGCGGCGCTTGGTTCCGGGGATCGGAACCATGTCGTCGCCCTGCGCGAGCACCCACGCCAGCGCGAGCTGCGACGGCGTGCACCCTTTCTCGGCAGCGAGCGCGCCGATGTGGCGCACGAGCTCCAGGTTTTTCTCGAAATTCTCGCCCTGAAAGCGCGGTGAGGTGCGGCGAAAATCGTCGGAGCGGAAATCCTCGATGCTCTTGAACGCGCCGGTGAGAAATCCGCGGCCAAGCGGTGCGTAGGGAACGAAGCCGATTCCGAGCACGCGGCACGTCGGGATGATCTCGTCCTCGGGCTCGCGGCTCCAGAGCGAGTACTCGGTTTGCAGCGCAGAGATCGGATGCACGGCGTACGCGCGGCGCAGCGTCTCGGCGCCGGCTTCGGAGAGTCCGACGTACCTGATCTTGCCCTGGCGCACGAGGTCGGCCATGGCGCCGACGGTGTCCTCGATGGGCGTGTTCGTGTCGACGCGATGCTGGTAATAGAGGTCGATCGTGTCGATTCCGAGCCGCTTGAGAGATCCCTCGACGGACGCGCGCACGTACTCGGGGCGGCCGTTGACGCCGCGCTTGAGCGGATCGTTCGCGTCGCGAACAAGGCCGAATTTGGTGGCGATGACGAATTGGTCGCGCTTCCCCTTGATCGCCTTCCCGACGAGCTGTTCGTTGGTGTGCGGGCCGTACATGTCGGCGGTGTCGAGGAAGTTCACGCCGAGCTCGAGCGCGCGGTGGATCGTCGCGACGGACTCCCCGTGATCGCTGCGATCGCCGTAGAACTCCGACATCCCCATGCAGCCGAGTCCCATGGCGGAGGTGTCGAGTCCCTGGGTGCCGAGTTTCCGATGCCGCATCCGTTACCGTTGGGTAGCGTGAGTGAAACGAAGGTGCGCCCGTTGCCAGCCGCGGCTCCGGGCGCACAAGCCTCTCGTCGAAGAGTAGCGGACTGTACGCGAAACGCGTGCGGAAGGGCTACTGTTCCGCGGAACGCCGCGCATCGCAAGCGGACCCGTGCGACACCGGAGGTCTAGTGCGCGGCGGTTGCGGGCGCGGGAGCAGAGTTGCCGCCATCCGCGACGACGCGCCACTTGCCGTCCGGCTGGCGCTTCCAGACAGTGAGATAGTTGCTGTACGAGACGTCGCCGCCTTCGCGAATGATCGCATCACCCGAGGTGTAGGCGAGGTCGCCGGACGGCGCGGCGTCGGCGACGCGAGGCGCCCACGTGAGCGCACCTGGCCCGAGGGGGTCGAAGCCTTTCACGATGGCATCGCGGCCACACGCGATCTCGCTCGCGCCCGTGCCGATCGATGCGCCATCGGCGGCGACGAATTCTCCGAACGCCGGGCCCGCGCCCGACTTCAGCGAGCGGGCCGAGAAGTCGAGATCGGCGGCGCGCACCGTCGCTATCGCGGTGGAGTCGTGCGATGCGATGTACGCAGGCGGTTCAGGATGCGCGCATGCCGGCGGCGCGGCGGATGGCGCGTCGGCGCCGCCGGCGGAGATCAACCATGCGACGAGCTTCCACTGGCTCGATTCGCGGCGCCAGAAGGAGAGATACTGGATCGGCACGACCGACGTGAGCGTGTCGGTGTGCGCGGCGCGACGTCCGTAGCCGTAGCTGTAGCCGCGCGTGCCATCGGCCGAGAGCTCGGCGCGGATGGGATGCCAGCTGAGCGTGCGAACCGTGACCGCGTTGAGGGAGTCGATGGCGGCGAGCACGCTGTCGCGCGTGCCGATGCGCGTGAGCGCGGGCATCAGCATCACGACGTCCTCAGAGGCGCCGGAGGCGATGGCGTCGTGGAGGGAGTGGTTGGCCGTGGTGGAGAGTGCGGAGTCGGCGGCGAGGAGCGATTGGCGAGCGGCGAGCTGGGGGGCGGTGAGCGCGGCGGGGGCGGCGGGCGCAGCGGCCGCTTGCGGCGAGGGAGTCGGGCGCGTGGTGGAAGCGGCGTGCGAGCAGGCGGACAGGGCGACGGCGGCAGCAACGACGATGAGTGGGCGCATGGCACCAAACTGCGCGTGGGCTGCGGCGTGGGCAACGGTACGCCCCGCGTGTTTGCACGCTCCTGACGCTGGCGAGTCGTCGAGTTCAATGAAAATCGTGCCCCCTCCACCCGCTCAGGTCCTCGCCCGCCTTCAGCTCCCGGAACACCACGCCCTTCAGGTTCACCACCGTCTGCTCCACCTGCAACGTCCCTCGCACGAGTATCAGCGGTGCCGTCGAGATCATGAGCGCCTGCTTCTCGAACAGCTTCGGCAGCACGACGACGTTCACCAGCCCCGTCTCATCCTCGAGCGTCAGGAACACAAAACCCTTCGCCGTTCCGGGCCGCTGCCGGCAGATCACGAGTCCCGCCGCCGCGACATCGTGCGTGCCATCCCCGAGCGCACAGATCTCTCGCGCGGTGCGCACGCCGTTCTCGCGCAGCATCGCGCGCAAATGCAGCATCGGATGCCCGTTGAGGGAGAGTCCCGTCATCCGATAGTCCGCCGCCGTGAGCTCGCGCGCCGACATCGCCGGAATGGAGCCCGGCACATCAAGTTTTATTCTCGACGGCGCGAGCGGCCCCGCATCGCCGCGCTCCACCTCCAGCATCCGCCACACCGCTGCGCGTCGCCTGCGCGCGCTCGGCTCATCCGGCACGAAGCAGTCGAGCGCGCCCGACTCCGCCAGCGCGCGGAGCGCCCGCCGCTCGAGCCCCGAGCGGGCGACCACATCGTCGATCGACGCGAAGGTGCCGCCCTCCTCGACGGCGCGCTGCAGCAGCTCGCGCGACTTTCCGCCGATTCCGCGCACGAGCCTGAGCCCGAGTCGCACCGCGATGCTGTCGCCCAGGGGCTCGAGCGTCGAGTCGTAGCGCGAGCGCGAGGCATCCACCGGCAGCACGATCACGCCGTGGCGCTTCGCATCCTCGATGAGCGTGCCCGGCGAGTAGAAACCCATCGGCTGCGCATTCAGAATCGCCGCGGTGAACTCCGGCGCGTAGTAGTGCTTGAGATACGCGCTCGCGTACACGAGCAGCGCGAAGCTCGCCGCGTGCGATTCGGGAAAGCCGTAGTCCGCGAACGCATTGATCTGGTTGTAAATCCGCTGCGCCACATCCTGCGAGTAGCCGTTCCTGAGCATCCCGTCGATCATCTTCTTGCAGATGTTCGCCATGCGCTCGTGGCTGCGCTTGTGCCCCATCGCGCGCCGCAGCGTGTCCGCCTCGCCCGCGGTGAATCCCGCCGCGGCAATCGCCACCTGCATCCCCTGCTCCTGAAAGAGCGGAACGCCGAGCGTGCGCTTGAGGATGGGCTCGAGCGAGGGATGCGGGTACGTCACCTCTTCCTCGCCCGCTTTGCGCCGGAGATACGGGTGCACCATCTCACCCTGAATCGGGCCTGGCCGAATCAGCGCGACCTCGACGACGAGATCGTAGAAGCAGCGCGGCTTGAGCCGCGGCAGCGTGTTCATCTGCGCGCGGCTCTCCACCTGGAACACGCCGATCGTGTCCGCCGCGCACAGGTCGTCGTACACGGCCTGGTCCGCGAAGTCGAGCGTCCACAGATCGATCGTGTGCCCGCGCATCGTGCGCACGTACTTGAGACAATCCTGAATGAGCGTGAGCATCCCGAGTCCGAGGAGATCGATCTTCACGAGCCCCATCGCCTCGACGTCGTCCTTCTCCCACTGAATGACGGTGCGATTCTCCATCGACGCCGGCTCGATCGGCACGATGGTGGAGAGCGGCTCCGCGGTGAGCACGAAGCCGCCCACGTGAATCGACCGATGGCGCGGGATGTTGTGCATCCCCTGGACGATGCGCGGCAGTGCACGCACGCGCGCATCGTCGGGATCGAGGCCGGCGCGGCGGAGCAGCGTGCCCGGCTCGGTGGGGCGAATGGCCGTGTTGGGGTTTCGGCGCTCGGTGTGGTCGTCGTTAATATCTGGATCCACCCACGGCGTCTCCTTCCGCCGCTCCGCACGTGCGCTCTCGCGCGCGTTGCGCTCCTTCTCCTCGAGCGCGCGCGTGCGATTCACCACCTCCGTTCCGCGCACGAGGTGGCTCCCGATGCGCTCGGC
>DATHJR010000071.1:0-4011 GCA_035286525.1 Gemmatimonadaceae bacterium
CGCGATTTCGTCGGCGAGGTCGATCCGATGACGGATTCGGATTTTCACTCCCCTGAGAGCACTTCAGTTGGCGACCGCGGTGCGCCCGTCGAAGCAAACGCGGCATTGCGTACGGTGATCCAGCTGACGTTGCGCACCGACCTGCGGCGAGTATTGGCTGGGTGCCCCCTCGACCAGTCCGGATTGCGCGAGAACATGCACACGATTGGCGCGCACGCCCGGCGACATCGGCTGAGGGCCGAGCAGCTCCTGACTCTGATCAAGGAGGTGTGCGCGGCGCTCCCCGAAGCGCGGCAGCTGCAGGCAACTCCCGCCGAAACGGATACCCTCGCCCGCGTGATCACCATGACGGTGGACGAGTACTACGGGAATCCCCGTCCACCGGCCTGACGCGGTACCCCCTGCGCGCTCCATTCTTGCGATGTATAATTCCGAACATAGTGGCGCGACCTAGTCGCGCGCAGATCGGGGGGAGGCTAGCGGGCGATCGACGGCGCGGCGGGACAGGATGGGACAACCGAAGCTCGAAACGCTCGCGCAGCGAGTCGTGTACGCCGAGGATGGCACGCGGTGGCGCGTTCGTGAGGCGCTCGCGCACGACGTACCGGGTGCGGACTCCATGTCGTGTCTGATCTTCGACGCCGGCTACGTGTGCCGGCGCATCTGGCATTTCCCTTCGCACTGGACCCGCCTGTCCGACGCCACGCTTCTCGAGCTCATTGACTCTCCGCGCTAGCCGCGACCGTCATGGGTGAAGCTTTCCGTCGAGCTCCGTGATCGTCGCGGTCGAAGGGTGCCGAGTCTTCTGGGACCGCGCCGCGACGATCTCCGCCTGCGTGAAAACGCGAATGAAGTTCTCGCCGGCCACCTTTCGCAGATCCGCGTCGGACCATCCCCGTCGCGCGAGCTCGGCGAGCAGGTAAGGGAACCTCGACACGTTCTCGAGGCCCGGGATCACGTCGTCGATGCCATCGAAGTCGCTGCCAATGCCGACGTGATCGATTCCCGCAACGTCCCGGACATGCTCGATGTGATCGGCGACGTCGGAGCGCGACGCGCGAACCGGCGGATGCGCGGTTCGCCACGCGGCCATCTCGCGCTCCACCGCGGCAGTGTCCGACGGGAATTTCGCCTTCGCGCTCTTCAACGCCTGCTCCTCGGCCACGTCGTGCGCGCGCACGGTCGCCGAGACGAATGAGTTCACGAACGGAACCATCACGATGCCGCCGTTCTTTGGCACCCGAGCGAGAATCGAGTCCGGCACGTTCCGAGGGTGATCGACGAGCGCTCGTGAGCCCGAGTGCGAAAAGATCACCGGAGCCTCGCTCACGTCTAGCGCGGCGCTCATCGTTCCCGGCGACACGTGCGCGAGGTCGACCAGCATGCCGAGCCGGTTCATCTCCCGAACGACTTCCTTGCCGAACGGCGTGAGTCCGCCGTGCTTCGGCTCGTCGAGCGCCGCGTCGGCCCAGTCGAGTGTGACGTTGTGCGTGAGCGTCATGTAGCGCACGCCGAGGTCGTAATAGGCGCGCAGTGCACCGAGAGAATTTTCAATGGCGTGGCCGCCCTCCATCCCGAGGAACGAGGCGACCTCGTGCTGAGCGAAGTCGCGGCGGATGTCCGAGGCCCGCGTCGCGAACGCAAGGCGCTCGGGATACCGCGCGATGAAGCGGCGCGCGATGTCGATCTCCTCCAGCTGCACGCGCGCAAATCCGGAATCCTTGATCTCCCCCGGGATGTAGACGGACCAGAATTGCGCGCCGACCATCCCCTCCTTCATGCGCGCGAGATCCGTGTGGCCCGGCGTGGTGCCGCGAAGATCGTAGACGTCGACGTCGTGCGGTGCGCTCTTGTCCTGGCGAATGCGCCACGCGAGATCGTTGTGGCCATCGATCAGCGGCGTCGTGCGCAGAATCCTGCGCGCGCGGGCGAGGTCGGAATCCGCGGCCTGTGCGGTGACGCTCGTGGGAACGAATACGGCGCACGCGAGAAGCACCGCAATCGCGAGTCGAATCAGCATGAGCAGCACATCGGGGCGATGAGAGAGGGGAATCATTCGATGGCACAATGTTGCATGAAGGGCGCGCATGCGCGAGCGCGCAGAAAGTTCGTGGGCGTCCTTGCCGGCGTGTTCGTCGCGCGATAGGGTGGGGAATGCCATCTCTCGAGACGCAACGCCTGCTCCTTCGCCCGCTGTCGTCCGACGACCTCGACTGGCTCGTCACGCTGCGCGGCGACTCCGACGTGATGCGCTACATCGGCACCGAGGGCGCGCTCTCGCGCGAACAAACGGTTCAGCGGCTCGAGCGTTATTTGCAGTGCTGGAGCGAGCACGGGCTCGGAATGTTCGGCATCCGGTATCGCGAGGCCGACGAGGCGGTGGGGTGGGCGGGGCTGCAGCCTCTCGAGCAAACCGGCGAGATCGAGGTGGGCTACGCCTTCGGGAAGGGAGAATGGGGTCGCGGACTGGCGACGGAGGCCGCAACCGCGGTACTCGCGTGGGGCTTCCGCGAACGCGGCCTCGATCGAATCGTCGCCGTCGCCACCCCGGAGAACGCGGCCTCGCGACGGGTGATGGACAAGCTGGGGATGCGCTTCGATGGCATCCGGTATCGATACGGCCAGGATTGCGCGTACTACTCGCTCACACCGGACGCGTTCGAGGCGCATGTGGCGAGAGGGGCGCCGCCGGACTGAAGACGGCTCACGCTTGCGATGCCTCGCCAGCTCTTCTAGGTATCGTCGCCCTGCTGCCGGCGCACCGCCGCTACGGCCGGACACTCCCGACCGTGCTCGCAGTACCATCCGTGTCGGTCGTGAAAGACCATGGGCACGCGCTGAGTTTCCTCAGGGAGATCGTCCACGCGAAACAGCTGCATGACGGTGGTGCTCTCGCCGCATTTGCTTCGCGGATCGAGCTCACGAATTCGCAGAAGTTCGGCGGGCTGGCGCCGTGCTCTCGGCTCCCTGACGGTGCCGCGAATCATTGCTGGAAAGCGGTTGAGGTGCGACATGTTAACTCGTTGCGTGATTGGCGATAGCAGGAGGTGCCGCTGCAGCGCGACGTGCTCGAACGCATTCTGTGACTTCGGGTTATATTCGGGTCGGGCAACTTACTCCGTAATCGGTGCGCGGTCAATGCCTTTTCCCATCTCGGCGAGAGCGCGCGCACCGGTCTCCATCTGAGTACGATTGGCCGCCAATGCTGTCACGCTAGAACCTTCTCATGTACGTTGATTCGATGACCGACGTTCTTTCCCTCGCCGAATCCCTCATCGCGCAACCGTCGATCACAGGAACGGAGGCACGAGCTGTCGAGCTCGCCTCGGCGTGGCTTCGTGAATACGGCTGGGACGTGCGGCTCCAGGAAGTGTCTCCCGCGCGTGCGAACATCTGGGCATCGCACGGGCACGGCGCCGTCACCCTTTCCACGCATCTGGATACGGTTCCGCCCTTCATTGGTCCCGGACGTCTGGGAAATCGGCTGACTGGGCGAGGCGCGTGCGACGCCAAGGGAATCGCTGCGGCCATGATGGTCGCGGCACAGTCGCTGGCCGACGAGGGTGAAAAGCGCGTCGACCTGCTCCTCGTGGTGGGCGAGGAGAAACGGTCGGACGGCGCGCGCGCGGCGAACCTGCTCCCCGCCACCAGCCGCCATCTCATCAACGGCGAGCCCACCGAAGGGCGACTGGCCTCGGGCGCGAAGGGATCGATGCTCGTCACCGTCCGCACGTGCGGTCGCGCGGCCCACTCCGCGTATCCCGAGATCGGTCACTCCGCCATCGTTCCGATGCTCGCGCTCCTCTCCACCCTCGAGGCACTCGAGCTTCCCACCGATGCGAGGCTCGGGAGCACCACCATCAACATCGGCACGCTGAATGCGGGGCGCGAGGCGAACATCGTTCCGGACGAAGCGGTGGCGCAGCTCATGGTGCGCCTGGTGGGCGATCCGTCCGTGGTGCGCGATATCCTCGAGCGCTGGGCGGTGGGTCGCGCGGAGCTCGAGTTCGC
>DATHJR010000072.1:0-5092 GCA_035286525.1 Gemmatimonadaceae bacterium
ACACGATCGCATTGCCGATGGCATCGCGGTTCAGCAGCTCGCGCAGCAGCGCGGGCTTCGCCTCTTGCGACACGGGATACACGGCCTGCGTGATGCCGATCGCCGGCTGCGATCTCCGCTCGAGATTGATCGTCGCGGGCGAGTGCAGCATCTCCTTCGTGAGCGTCACGATCGGACCAGGCATCGTCGCCGAGAAGAACAGCGTCTGTCGTTTCGTCGGGAGATGTTTGAGGATGCGCCGGATGTCGGGAAGAAATCCCATGTCGAGCATCCGGTCGGCCTCGTCGAGCACGAGCACCTCGAGCTTGTCGAGCCTGGCGTACGGATGACGGAAATGGTCGAGCAGTCGCCCCGGGGTCGCGATGAGGATGTCGACGCCGGTGCGGAATGCGTGCTCCTGCGGGCCGAGTCCGACGCCGCCGAACACGGCGGCTCCCGAAATGGGGGTATGCGTCGAGAGCTCGCCGAGGTGCTGCTCGATCTGCGCGGCCAATTCTCTCGTCGGCGTGAGCACGAGCGCGCGCGTGACGCCGCGCGTCTTGCCCATGATGCGATGCATGATCGGAAGAAGAAAGGCGGCGGTCTTGCCGCTCCCCGTCATCGCGCACGCGAGTACATCGCGGCCCTCGAGGGCGGGTGGAATCGCGTCGTGCTGAATCGGTGTTGGGCGTGTGAAGCCAAGCTCTTTCACGCTGCGCACGAGAGCAGCGTCGAGACCGAGTGCGGAGAAGGACATCCTCGAACCTTAACGGCACCGCGCCATTCCTGACAGTGCGCGGGTGCGATCGCGCGAGATGACAGCGCCCCTGATTTCGAGTATGCTAGGGACGGAATTCCCTTCTCGCGCACACTGGAGAGACAGATGAAGCCCGCCACACGATTGACTCTGTTCGCCGCGCTGGCGCTCGCCGCGTTTCTGTTGTGGTCCACGATGCAGGCGCAGAAGTCCGCGTGCAACGTGTGCGTGAGTTACAAAGGCGCCCACAACTGCGCGCGAGCCACCGCGGAGAACGCGAAGGAGGCTGCGAAGTCGGCGCAGACCACGGCGTGCGGCCCGGTGGCACATGGGATGGCCGAGTCGATCGAGTGCGACAACATTCCGCCAGCCGAAGTGACCTGCACGAGTTGAGGCAGTTACAATCTAGAGATCCGGTCCGTTTGTGTCCGTTCGATCGGTGGTGTCCGTTTTCAAATTGTTACGACTCAACCGGTGCGGTAACGGTCGGTTGCCCGTTCAGGCGCCAACAATTTGAAAACGGATTGAACGGATTTGGACGGACGCTCACGGATAATTGCGAGAGCGCTGGGGTTGATGCAAACGAGGTGCACGAAGTGAATCCGTGCACCCCGTTGTAGTAAGCGACCTGCGCGCGCGTGTGCGGCGCCGAGCGCCCCTCAGTACTTGAGCGTCCCCTTGTACGGACGCTCGCCCGGACCCGTGTAGATCTGCCGTGGCCGCGCGATCTTCTGCTCCTTGTCGAGCAGCATCTCCTCCCACTGCGCGAGCCACCCCGCCGTACGCGCGATCGCGAACAGCACGGTGAAGAAATCCATGGGAAACTTCATCGACCGGTAGATGAGTCCCGTGTAGAAGTCGACATTCGGGTACAGCTTGCGCGACACGAAGTACTCATCGGAGAGTGCGATCCGCTCGAGCTCGAGCGCGATCTCGAGATCCTTGTCGACGCCCACCTCGGCGAACACTTCGTCGGCGAGCGCCTTCACGATGCGCGCGCGCGGATCGTAGCTCTTGTAGACGCGGTGTCCGAATCCCATCAGGCGGCCGCCCTTCCCGCCCTTCACCTCTTCGATGAATGCCGGCACGTTCTTCACGTGCCCGATCTCCTGAATCATCCGGAGCACCGCCTCGTTCGCGCCGCCGTGAAGCGGGCCGTACAGCGCCGCGATGCCGGCCGCGACCGCCGAGAATGGATCGACGTGCGAGGATCCGACCGACCGCACCGCGTTCGTCGAGCAGTTCTGCTCGTGATCCGCATGCAGAATGAAGAGAATCTCGGTCGCGCGCGTGAACACGGGGCGCGCCTCGTACTGCGGCTCGCTCATCCGCGCGACCATGCTCAGAAAGTTGTCGACGTAGGAGAGATCGTTGTCGGGGTAGACGAAGGGCAATCCCTTGATGTGCCGGTACGCGAACGCGGCGAGGGTGGGCAGCTTCGCGATGAGGCGGATGATCGCGAGGTTCCGCTCCTCGGGATCGTGGATGTTCTTCGCGCTCGGATAGAACGACGACAGCGCGGCCACCGTGCTGCACAAAATCGACATCGGGTGCGCGTCGTATCGAAAGCCCTGCAGGAACGTCTTCACGTTCTCGTGCACGTAGGTGTGGAACGTGATGTCGTGCACCCACGAGTCGTATTCCTTCTGCGTCGGGAGCTCGCCGTGGCGCAGCAGCCAGGCAACCTCGAGAAAGGTGGCCTTCCCCGCGAGCTGCTCGATCGGGTAGCCGCGATAGCGCAGAATGCCCGCGTCGCCGTCGATGTATGTGATCGCGCTCCGGCACGACGCCGTGTTGAGGAAGGCAGGATCGTAGCTGAGCAGTCCACCTTCGGCCGTCGGAATCTTGCGAAGATCATTGGCGCGAATCGCGCCATCGGTCACCATAAGGTCGACACTGAGGTCGGATCCCGGCGCGCTGATGTGCAGGCTGGCGGGCGTCGTTACGGCGGGCGCCGGTGCGGTCGTCGTCTTGTTGCTCATGCGGACTCACTCGTATCGGTAACCGGCCGCGCTCGGCGCGCCGGGTGAATGCATCCATCGAAGGCGGAGATGTGCGCAGCGCGCGCACATGTGAAAGCTATGCAAGATTCGCGGGAACGGGATGGGCTCCGATTGCGTGGCGCGACGCACGGACGAAGATTCCACCGTTCGCTCGAGCGTCTCGCCCTCTCTCTCCCGAATCGCATGCGCTTCGCGACACTCTGCTTCACTCTCCTCGGCGCAACCGCCTCCCTTGGCGCGCAGGCGCCGGCCACGTGGGTGCCGGGAAACGTCGAGACGCGATCGCACGACTACGATCTGGTGCACCAGCGGATCGAGCTGCGCGACATCAGCTGGGATTCCACGTCGCTGAATGGGCGGGTGATCACCACCCTCACAGCCAGGCGCGCGGCGCTCGATTCCGTGATCCTCGATGCCGCCGCGGGCATCTCGATTCGCCGCGCGACCGACGCGGCGGGGCGCACGCTCCGCACGACGCACGCTGGGGACACGCTCGTGGTGCATCTCGGCAAGCCGCTCCGCTACGGCGACACCACGCGCTTCACTCTCGACTACCTCGCGCACATCGACAACGGACACGGCCTCACGTTCATCTACGCCGATGGCCGGCCGCACCGACCGCAGCAGCTCTGGAGCATGGGCGAGACCACCGGCAACAGCGCCTGGTTTCCCACCTATGACTTCCCCAACGACAAGGAAAGCTGGGAGGTGATCGCCACGGTTCCCGCGCGCATGACCGTGGTCTCGAATGGCAGGCTCGTGAGCGATGTGCGAAACAGGAATGGCTCGCACACGACGCACTGGTTGCAAGCGCTGCCATCGGCGACGTATCTCATTTCCGTGGCGATCGCGCCGTACGCGCGCATTCACGATCGGTGGCGCGGAATCCCCGTCGACTACTATGTATATCACGAAGACAGCGCGCTCGCGCGCCCGCTCTTCGGCTACACGCCCGACATCATCGAGACGTACACGAAGCTCACGGGCGTGCGCTACCCGTGGGCCAAATACGCGCAGGAGACCGTCGCCGACTTCTTCGGCGGCGAGGAGATGGTGAGCGCCACCGAGCTCGTCGACTGGGTTCCAGACAGACGCGCCTACGCCGACCGGCCGTGGTACTACTGGCTCCTCATTCCGCACGAGCTCGCCCACCAGTGGTTCGGCGACGACGAGACAACGGAGAACTGGTCGCACCTGTGGCTCAACGAGGGTTTCGCGGAGTTCATGAACGGCGCGTATTGGGAGGCGAAGCTCGGCCGCCACGTGAGCGACGACTTTTATCTCGATGAGTACCGGCAGTTCACCGCGATCGATGCGGAGCGCTCGATGCCGCTCGTGGCGGATGGGTCGAACAACATCTATCCAAAGGGCGCGCTCGTACTCCGCATGCTCCGGCGCAGACTCGGCGACGAGCGCTTCTGGGCATCGATGCATCTTTTTCTGACGCGGCATCAGTTCGGCAGCGCGGTCACCGAGGATTTCCGCCAGGCGATTCTCGACGCGACAGGGGAGAATCTCGCGCAGTTCTGGAGCGAGTGGATGTACCGCCCCGGCTATCCCCGCTTCGCGGTGAGCGCGGCGTACGATTCAGCGAGCCGTGCGCTCACGCTCCACGTACAGCAGACGCAGTCCGACACCGCGAGCGCGGACAGCGCGTGGCCTCCGGTCGCGCTCGTGTTTCATGCCCCGGTGACGGTACTCGTGGGAACCACGAAAGGCGATGTCGAGCGACGAGCGCTGCTCGATGCGCGGGAGCAGACGATCGTGATCGACTCGCTGCCCGGCGCGCCGACCATGGTCGTGTTCGACGCAGGGAACACGATCGTCAAGTCGCTCGAGTTCCCGCAGCCAACCGCATGGCTCGCCACGCAGCTCGCGCACGACCCCGATCTGTGGAATCGCTGGTGGGCGATAAGTCAGCTCGCGCGCCACGCCGGTGATTCGATCGCCGGCAGAGCGCTTGCCGCGGCCGCGACCGGAGCGGACTACTTTCTCACGCGCGAGCACGCGGTGGTCGCCCTCGCCGCCTTTCCCGCCGCGATCGCGATTCCAGCCCTCGATGTCGCCCGCCGCGACAGCTCGGCGCAGGTGCGTGCGGCGGCGATCCGCTCGCTCATCCATTTTGGCGGCCAGCCCGCTCTGGCGGCGGCCCGAGAGGCATGGAGCGATTCGAGCTACGGCGTGGAGGCGGCCGCCATCGGATCGCTGATCGCCCGCGATACCGCGAACCGCGCCTCGTGGGTCGCGCGCGGCCTCGCGGCGAGCTCGTATCGCGACGTCGTGCGCAACGCCGCGCTCGATGCCGTGGCGCGGCTCGGCGATCCGACGTACACCGCGATGGTCGACTCGCTGC
>DATHJR010000073.1:0-10064 GCA_035286525.1 Gemmatimonadaceae bacterium
CTCGCTCTTGTGGGGCTACCTGACGCCGCCGGACGACGTGAAGTCGGAGCACGTGAAGCTCACGCAGCGAACGAAGCGAGGTAAGGCGCTCGAGGGCGATCCCCCGCACGAATGAGCGCGCCCCTTGTCGAGGAGCTGATCCCTGTTCCGGACCCTCTCGAAAGCTGCGCGCGCTTCAGGGGGCTGCCATATCTGCTCTTCCTGGACAGCGCGCGCGATCCGGAGCGGCTCGGCCGATATTCCTTTCTCGCCGCGGATCCGGCGATCATCGTGCATGGCAAAGGCGCGCGCGCATCGGTGCTCGATATGCGCACGGGCGCCGAAACGCCGCTCGCGACACATGCGCTCGCGGGCGTGCGCTCTCTCCTCGCGCCTCACCAATCGGACCCGATCCCCGATCTGCCGCCGTTTCAGGGTGGCGCGGCAGGCTACCTCGCGTACGACTGGGGCGCGGTGCTGGAGCGCCTCCCCTCGCCGCGCTGGGATGACCTCGCGATTCCCGATGTCGTGTTCCCGATCTACGACTGGGTGATCGCGTGGGATCATCTCGAACGTCGCGCGTGGTTGATCTCCACCGGGCTCCCGGAAACTGGCAGCGAGAAATCTCAGCGCTGCGAGAGTCGGCTCAGAGACGTTCTGAGCAGACTGTCATCGAATTCTCTCAGTACTGAGATATTCACCCATTCTTATTCGATTGTACCGCATCCCGAGCCTGCGCCCGCTTACCCCGTGGCCGACGCGGAGCTCCCCGCCGGACTCGATCTGCGCTCATCGTTCACGCATCGCGGCTACCTCGACGCGGTCACCCGAGTTCGCGAGTACATCGTCGCCGGTGACATCTTCCAGGCGAATCTCTCGCAGCGCTTCGAAGCACCGCTCACCGAGTCGCCGTTCGCGCTCTACCGACGGCTGCGCGGTATCAATCCCGCGCCGTTCGCCGCCTTCCTCGAGTTCGGCGCCGTCACCGTCGCCAGTGCGTCCCCCGAACGATTTCTGCGCCTCGACGGCGCGCACCAGATCGAGGCCCGGCCGATCAAGGGCACGCGCCCTCGCGGCGTGTATCCTGCGCATGATGCCGCACTCGGTCGCGCCCTTCAGGAGAGCGAGAAGGATCGCGCGGAGAACCTGATGATCGTCGACCTCATGCGGAACGACCTCTCCCGCGTCTCACTTCCCGGCAGTGTCCGCGTTCCCGAGCTGTTCTCGCTCGAGCGCTACGCCACCGTCCACCATCTCGTCTCGACGGTCACTGGCGCTCTCGAGCCCGGTCGCGATGCCATCGACCTCCTCTGCGCGACCTTCCCCGGCGGCTCGATTACCGGCGCGCCGAAGGTGCGCGCGATGGAGATCATCGCCGAGCTCGAGCCGTCGCGGCGCGGCGTCTATTGCGGGTCGATCGGCTACCTCTCCCTCTCCGGCGTCATGGATACCAGCATCATCATCCGCACCTATCAGGCGGTCCGTGGGCGGGTATACTTTTCCGCAGGCGGTGGCATCGTCGCCGACTCCGATCCCGAGCAGGAATATCGCGAGACCTTCGACAAGGCTCGCGCGCTCATCAGGGCGCTCGGCGCCTGAGCGGCTCGGGTCGGAACTCGATCTCGGACGCGGGGCGTGGCAGCGTGATTCTCCTTCTCGACAACTACGACTCGTTCGTCTACAACCTCTCGCGATACGTGCGCGAGCTGGGCGAGCATCCGGTCGTCGTGCGGAACGACGCGATTTCACTCGATGAGATTCGCGCGCTCGCGCCCACCCACATCATCGTCTCGCCCGGGCCGTGTACGCCCGCCGAGGCCGGCATCTCCGTCGAAGCGATCCGCGAGTTCGGCGCGCGTATCCCAATCCTCGGCGTCTGCCTCGGCCACCAGGCCATCGGCACGGCGTACGGCGCCGAAATCGTGCGCGCACGGAAGCCGATGCACGGGAAGACGTCGCGCATCCATCACGATGGCAGCGATCTCTTCGCGGACGTCCCGTCACCCTTCACCGCGACGCGTTACCACTCACTCGTCATCGCGCCCGACTCACTACCACCTTCGCTCCGCATCACCGCGACGTCGGAGGACGGCGAGATCATGGCGGTCGAGCACCGCACGAATCCTGTCGTCGGCGTGCAATTCCATCCGGAGTCCGCGCTCACCGAGCACGGCTACTGGCTGATCGATCGCTTCCTGCACGGCGACCGCGCGCACGAATCCCCGCTTCCCGACCGCGCCGATCTCGCTTTCGCACCCGCAGACTCGCCCGAGTCGACCGTGCCGCCGGTGGAGCTCGTACGGTGAAGTTCTGGCTGAACGGCGTCGAGCGGTCCGCCGACGAGCCGCTGCTTTCACCACTCGACCGTGGATTCACGCTCGCCGATGGTCTGTTCGAGACGATGCGCGCGAGCAACGGCGTGCTCTTCCGCCTCGATGCGCATCTCGACCGCCTCTGTGTCGGCGCGCGACTGCTCGACATCCCGATTCCGCCAACGCTCCGCGACCACGTCGCCGCCTCGGCCCGCGCGGCATACGCCTCAGGCTACCATCATGCGAGCGTTCGCCTCACCGTCACGCGCGGGCCCGCACCGCCGGGACTCGCGCCGCCTCCGCACCCCGCACCCACGATTGCGCTCGGCATTGTGCCCTTCACACCGCCTGAGTCGCCGCGTCCAATTGTCGCTGCCATGGCGGGCGCACGACGCAACGAGTACGCGCTCACGGCGGGAATCAAGACCATAGCGTACACGGAGTCCGTGCTCGCACTCGCACAAGCGAGGGCCACCGGCGCCGATGACGCGATCTTTCTCGACACGGCGGGACATGTCTCCGAGGCGACCGCGAGCAATCTGTTCGCGCTCATCGACGGCACGCTCGTCACGCCGCCGCTCAGCTGCGGCGTGCTCCCCGGCATCACGCGCGCGACGGTGCTCGAGCTCGCACCCGCACTCGGCATCGATGTGGCGGAGCGTGAGCTGGCGGAGCCCGAGCTCGTGGCGGCGAGCGAGATCTTCCTGACGAGCTCCATCCGCGAGATCGCACCGCTCGTCCGCGTCACGACGGACGCCATTGGAGGCGGCCGCTGCGGCCCGATCACGCAGCGATTCATCGACGCCTACACCGCACTCGTACGCGAGGAGTGCCGCGCATGATCGTCGAGGCGATCATCACGACCATGGATGAATCCGGCATCGTGAACTTCGCGCCAATGGGCGTCGAGTGGGGCGACGATCGGATCGTCGTCAAGCCGTTCCTCGAGACCACCACCTTTCGCAACCTGCGCGATACCGGCGCTGCCGTGGTGAATCTCACCGATGACATCATGCTCTTCGCGCGCGCGGCAATCTCGAGCCCGCAGTATCCGGCGTTCCCCGCCGCCCGCGTGCGCGGCGTGGTGCTCGAGGCCGCGTGCTCGTGGCGCGAGCTCGAAGTCCGCCACATCGATGCCACTCCTCCACGCTCGCGCATCGATACCGCCGTCGTGCACCACGGTGCGCGTCGCGAGTTCATCGGCTTCAACCGCGCGCGCAACGCCGTGCTCGAGACAGCGATCGTTGCCACACGCACGCATCTGATCTCCCCCGCGGAGATTCGCGCGGATGTTGCGCGCCTGCAGATCATCGTCGACAAGACGGCGGGGCCGCGTGAGCACGAGGCGATGGCGCTGCTCACCGATCACATAGAGAACAAGCTCGCGGCGAGAGAGGCCACGCAAGGCTCCGGTGTCTGAAAGCATCGTTCGCATCGAAGCGCCTGCACGACTCCACTTCGGCATGCTCGATCTCCGCGGCTCGCTGGGCCGCCGCTTCGGCGGGATCGGCGCCGGCGTGTTTAACCCGTCGCTGCAGCTCGAAGTCGAGCGCGCCGAGTCGATCGAGTGCGAGGGACCGGAGGCGGACCGCGCGGCTGAATTTGCGCGACGATATCTCGCATCGCAGGGACTGCGCGAGGCCGTGCGCGTCCGCGTTCGTCGCGCCATCCCGGGCCATGCCGGACTCGGCTCCGGGACGCAGCTCGCACTGGCCGTCGCACGCGGGATCGCTGAGCTCCACGACCTTCCTACCGCTACGGGCGCGCTTGCGGCGGCGGTGGGGCGCGCGAGGCGCTCGGCAATCGGCACCTGGCTGTTCGATGGCGGGGGCTTCGTCGTCGAGGGAGGCCGGCACGAGAGCGGCGATCGCATCGCGCCACTGCTCGCGCGGCTCGCTATCCCGGCGTCGTGGCGCTGCGTGGTCGCGATCCCGCGCGACGCCGGAAGCGTGAGCGGAGAGTCCGAGGTGCAGGCCTTTCGCGAGCTTCCTGCGCCACCGCTGCGCGAAGTGGAGCACGTGGCGCACCTGCTCGTGATGTCGCTCCTGCCCGCGCTCGTAGACGGGGATCTGCCTGCATTCGGAAGCGCGCTCACCGCAATCCAGCAGATCAACGGCGGTTGGTTTGCCTCCGCACAGGGCGGCACTTTTGCCTCCGGCGTCAGCACCGAGCTGATCAGCAAGATGCTCGAGTCGGGCGCCGCCGGCGTCGGACAGAGCTCCTGGGGTCCCGCCGTCTACGGAATCGTCGAAGGCGACGATGCTGCCACAAAACTCGCCTCCATCGCCCGTCAACTGCTCAACGGAAGCGGTGCGGTGTATGTCAATGAGTTCGCGGAAACCGGGGCGCGCGTGAGCGTGCTCGATCCCTCCACCGCGCGCGCCTGAGCGTCCCACGCCGCTTACTCTCCGCGGCGAATACACCCTTCGAGGATACGATGACCGATTTCAGCACGATGCGCGCACCGCAGCGATGGATCGCCGTACAACGTATGGTTGTCGGCGTCTGGTTCGCCAAGAGCATCCTGACGAAGATCACCATCGTCCTCGCCGGCGGCTTCCTTCCCGTTCCAGCCGCTAGTGGCCGTTGGCTGGGAGTGATGCCGAAGCTCATCGCCAAGTACGCGGCGGACAATCCGTTTCCCTGGTACAAGAGCTTCCTGCTCGATACGGTCGTTCCCAACTCGCATTTCTTTGCGACACTCACCGCATTCGGAGAGGTCGGAGTCGGTCTCTCGCTACTGCTTGGATTACTCACCCCGGTTGGCGCTGCCTTTGGCCTGCTGCAAGTGATGTTCTATGGAATGGCAGTGCAGCAGCAGAGCTCTGGACAGCAGGGTTTTCACGTGATGCTCTTCGTGATGATGCTGACCTTTTTCTTCGCGCGCGCGGGAAGACAGTGGGGCATTGATGGATGGCTGCGCGAGAAGTATCCGGACTCGAGGTTCGTTCAGCTGCTCACGTAGCAGTCACGCAATGCGGACACAGCGAAAGAGGGCGACCCGGGAATCCCGGGTCGCCCTCTTTGCTTTTCGTCGGCTGCGTTCAACTACGGATTCGCACCTTGCGCCATGTGCGGCCGGCCGGGATACAACCGGTTCGAGCTGCGTGCGTTGACGTACAACCAGAGATCTTCCATCTGCTCGGGCGACAGCAGCGCCTTCCACGTCGGCATTCCCTTATCTAGGCGACCGTTCGTCACCGTCGTGATGAACACGTCGTGCGTGACGCTGCCCTCGGAGCTCACCGAGTGACGAAGGTTCGGCGCAATTCCACCGCCCATCGCGTCGACGCCGTGGCAGCGGTAGCAGTACACCGAAAACATCTTCCATCCCTCGTACTCCTGCGGAGAGACCAGAAGGTGATCCACTGCGCCGGCAGCGGCCGTCTTCTGTCCGGTATCGGCGCCTGCAGCGGGCACGGCAGCCGTTGCGGTTGGAGCGGGTGCGGCGGCAGGTGCGGCAGCGGGAGCAGCATTCGCCGCGCTGCTCGTGTGATGAACCAGATGATGCGCCGCCGTGGGTGCGGCCGTTGGCTTCGCCGCGACCGGCGAATTCGCCTTCGACTCGGCGGAGATCGTCGTCTCACCGGTGGAGGTACTCTCCACTGCTGACGCCGGCGTCACCGAGCTAGTGGTAGTGGATGCTGTCGTTGCGGAGTCAGCCGAAGCGACCGTACTGTCGGTTTTCGCTGCATCGTGGCGCGCACAGGCCGCTGCAGAGCCGAGAACGCTTCCGACCAGGATGACGCGGCCGAGCAGCGAGATTGAAGGGGAAAATGAGAGCTCGAAACAACGCTTCATCGACATGCTGGTTCGCTCCTGTGCAATGCCGTAACAGATGGTCGCTCAGCGCGTGGTGCCTAGTGTAGGCACGTTGTATTCCATTAGGATTTTGTCGATCTCAGGCTTCTTTCGAACGAGAATCTCGTCGATCAGTGTTCTGAGCTCGCGGTCAGAGCGCCGCGTGCCAATTGCCACAGAATACGCGAACGGCAAATCTGCACTGTCGGAATCCGGAAGGGCCGTCAGTGACATCGGAACTCCGGACTTCTTCGCGAACCAGCCGGCGATGGGCCCCCACACGAGCGCGACATCGATGTTGCCCTTGGCGAGCGAATCGATGATCTCGCCGGGCTGATGTTCCTCGTCGTAGAATCCCGGAAAACCAACCACACCTGCGCCCGTAATGCCGTGTACGCTCAGCGCATGCGCCGGAGGAGTGTTCGTGTAATCACCGTCCAGCAGATTGACACCTACGCGTAGCTTCTTGAGGCGAGCATCATCGAGCGATGTGATGCCGAGCTTCTTGTCCGCACGGCTTACTATGTAATACGTCGAGCGGTAGTACGGCTTCGAGGTTGCAACAGGATCGAATCCGACCGGCACCCCGATAACGAGATCACAGGTCCCCGCGCTCAGCGTGTTGCGCAGATAGCCGCGTCTGCTCGGCCACCACGCGTACGACACACTGTCCCCGAGCTCGCGGGCAATTACATCCGCGATTTTGTTGTCGAACCCTTCACGCTTCTTGTTCGAAAACGGCATGTTCTGCGGATCCGCGCACACGCGGAGATTGTGCTTCTGCTTCCACATGCTGTCCGGACTCAGAAGGATCATCTTCTCGCCCGTTCCCTGCGCCGCCGCCCGTCCAGCGATTGCGACGAGTAGCGCGAGCGCCACGGCCGCTCTCCTCATGAGTCCCTCGATTTTCGTCTGCATGCCCTTCATACGATGGATGCTGATTCGGGTTCCCTGAGGGTATGAACAAACCCGGTGCCGAAGCAAGCTTCGACACCGGGTTTTTTGTCCAGCCTGTCCAGCCAAAGAAAATTACTTCTTGCCCGGTCCGTCCAGCGCGAACACGGTGAGCACACCACCCTGGTTCGTGTAGCTGCCCGCGTCGCCGAAGGCGCCGAGCGCGCCGAGTCCGGCGGTCGGATCTTCAGCGCCGATGCCAGCGGCTACGCCGATTCCGGCCCAGCCTCCGATACCGGAGAGGATCGCTACGTACTGCTTGCCATCAGGACCCATGTAGGTCATCGGGTTGCCGATGATTCCGGACGGCGTCTTGAACTGCCAGAGCACCGTGCCCGTCTTCGCATCGGCCGCCTTCAGCCATCCTTCCATCGTGCCGTAGAAGACCAGGCCGCCGCCGGTGGTCATTGCACCGCCGTACGCAGCGAGGTTCTCCTTGATGCTCCACTTGATCGCGCCCGCCATCGGATCCCAGGCGATGAAGGCACCACGGTTTCCACCGGGGCCCGGGAACATCCGCACGATTGCACCGACGTACGGCTGGCCCGCGGCATACTTCACCTCGACGCCCTCGTAGTCCATGCAGATGTTGTTGGTCGGAACGTAGAAGAGGCCAGTCTGCGGCGAGTACGCCGATGGCTGTTGATCCTTGAAGCCAATGGCAGCCGGGCAGATTCCCTCGGTGTTGCCCTTGGCGGTCGTGCGCTTGGTGGGATCTTCCACCGGACGACCCGTGGTCATGTCGATGCTCTTGGCCCAGTTCGTCGGGCCGTACGGCTTCGCAGTCACCAGCTTGCCCGTGGTGCGATCGAGCGTATAGCCGAAGCCGTTACGATCGAAGTGGGCGAGCAACTTCTGGCTGCCCTTGTCGAAGAGCACGTTCTCGTTGACGCCATCATAGTCCCATGCATCGTGCGGCGTCATCTGATAGACCCACTTCACTTCACCCGTCTTCGGGTTCTGTGCCCACAGCGACATCGACCACTTGTTGTCGCCAGGACGTTGATCGGGGTTCCACGTGCCCGGATTTCCGCTGCCATGGTAGAACAGGTTCAGCGCGGGATCGTAGGAGTACCAGCCCCACGTCGTGCCACCGCCACGCTGCCACTCATCACCCTGCCACGTCGAGACGCCGAGATCCTTCCCCTGCGCCGACGGATACGGGGACTTGAGCGTGTTCTCCGTGATGCCGACATCCTTGTCCGGGCCCGTGCTGTACGTGCGCCAGACTTCCTTTCCATCGGCCATGTTGAACGCGGTGATGCGGCCACGCACGCCGAACTCACCGCCCGAGATTCCCGTCAGAACGAGGTCGTCAACAACAAGCGGGGCGTTGGTCATGGTCTCGCCCTTCTTGAAGTCGGCGCTCTTGCTCCTCCACGCCTGCTTGCCCGTCTTCGCATCGAGCGCGAGGACGTCACCGGCGAGGAGCTCGATTACCAGACGGTTCGTCTTCGGATCGAATGCAAGTCCACGATTCACGACGTCGCAACAAGCGATCGCGATCGCGTCGGTCGACTGCTCCGGCGTGAACTGCCAGATCTGCGGTGCACCCGGCTTCGTGAGATCGAGAGCGTACACCTTGTTCGGAAACGAGCTGTGGAGATACATCGTGCTGCCGACAACGAGCGGGTTGCCCTCGTGTCCGCGCAGCGTTCCCGTGGACATCGTCCACGCCACATGCAGACCCTTGACGGTCGCAGTCGAGATCTGATCGAGTGGGCTGTAGCGCTGGAGATCGTATGTCCGCCCGGTCATGACCCACTGGTTTGCATTCTTGGACATCGTCTGCAGATCCTGCGCGTTGACGCTTGCGGCGCCTACGGCGAGACAAGCGACGACTGCCCAAGAAGTGAAACGTGTGACACGGTTCATAAATGCTGCCTCTTGAGAAATGAAGAGTGAGGTTGGAGCGGTACTACGGGGATACTCATGTACGACTCCGCAGCGCGAGCGGATTCCTGCTGGAAGATTTTCGTGCGCGGGGGACTTCGTTCGCTAACACCCATATGACATCCGGCCCCCTCAACCGTAGAGGAAACGGTAAGCATCGAACCAGGGTGCACCCAATTCTTCGGGCAGGGAAGAGAAACTGCACCCCATTGTGGCGCGTGTCAAGCTGGCCACAGACAGAGAGATGCGACACCCAAGCGGCCGGCGCCAGAGGGGGTGAGACGACGCACAGAGCGCCTGGACCCCGCCCTACCAGCCGTGGTCGCCTCACCCTCGCTCGGAAGAAGGTACTCTCTATAGTGGGAAGCGCTAGATGGGCATCTCAGCCACCGGAGGCGCGCGCCCGGTGTGCTCCGCCGTGGGGCTTCGCGACTGCTTCCGGTTGCCCAGAGCGCATCTCCGTCCGTCCGCCTACTCGAGCTGGAGTAGGGCGACGTCCCACACCTTTGTGACCATGATCACTACTCGCCGCGAGGTCATTTTCGCGACAGCGCATCACGCTCGAACGATGCACATCGGGCGGCCTCCCCGAAGGGAGACCGCCCGCGTGTGAAGCAGTGGAGCGATGAAGCCTAGAAGAACAGCATCATGCCGATGGCGCCCTGATTTGCCGTCGCCTCGACACCATCATGCGACTTCGCCTTCGTGTACGTGTACTCGGCGACCCAGCGGAGCGACTTCGTCCACAGGTACGTGATCGAGCCGACGATCGCCGAATTCTTGCTGAGGAACGGCGCTGCATCGGCGCCGAAGTCGCTGTCGTCTGTGGTCGTCTGCTTCAGGTCGTTCTCGCCGTAGCTCGCACCGAACTTCCACTGTGTGCCAACCGGCTGGAATTCTGCCTGACCGATGAAGCCATACGAGTTGCGAAACTCACCGGTGCGATCGACCTCGTTGCCCGAATCGAACATCAGAACAGAGCCAATGCCCTTTCCGTAGAAGCCGGACCCGACGAGCGAAAGGCCGCTGAAGTCAGCGCGAATGCCGCCAGCGCCACCGTACGAGTCCTTGGAGTCCTGCGTGCCATCGCCGAATTCATCCGTCACGGTCTGTACGTGCTGCCAT
>DATHJR010000074.1:0-4849 GCA_035286525.1 Gemmatimonadaceae bacterium
CTCCGGTGTGAGCCGATGACGCCACAAGATACATTGCGCGCGAGCCGCTGGCACATCGCCGCCTCCCGCGCGCACGGAGCCGACGCATGAAGCTCACCGCGATCGACTGGGCGATCGTCGCAGCGTACTTCACGCTCTCCACGGGCATCGGCTTCTATTTCACGAAGCGAGGCGGCGAGAGCCTTACTGAGTACTTCCTCTCGGGCCGCGACGTTCCGTGGTGGCTCGCCGGCGCCTCGATGGTCGCGACCACGTTCGCCGCGGACACGCCACTAGTCGTAACCGGACTCGTCGTCGCGAACGGGGTCGCTGGCAATTGGCTGTGGTGGGATTTCCTGATGAGCGGCATGCTCACGGTGTTTTTCTTTGCGCGGCTGTGGCGGCGCGCAGGCGTGATGACCGATGTCGAGTTCGCCGAGATTCGCTACAGCGGCAAGCCGGCGGCCGTACTACGCGGCTTCCGCGCGCTCTATCTCGCCATTCCGATCAACCTGCTCGTGCTCGGCTGGGTCACGCGCGCGATGATCAAGATCCTCACGATCTCGCTCGGCGTGAATCCGTACGCGGCCGTCGGCATCTGCTTCCTCGTTACGATGTTCTATGCGGTGGCGGCCGGACTCTGGGCCGTGCTGTGGACGGACCTGGTGCAGTTCGTGATCAAGATGACCGCGGTCATCGTGCTGGCCGTTTTCGCCGTGCGCGCCGTCGGCGGCATGCACGCACTGAAGGCTGGCGTCGCCGCGCACTTCGGCAGCGAGTCGGCAGGGCTCTCGGTATTGCCGGTCTCGATCCAGAACGGACATCTCTCGGCGTATCCGTGGATGCCGCTCACGGCGCTCGGTGTCTTCTTCTTCATGCAATGGTGGGCGGCGTGGTACCCGGGCGCGGAGCCGGGGGGCGGCGGCTACGTCGCCCAGCGCATCTTCTCGGCGCGCACTGAGCGGGATGGCGTGCTCGCGACGCTGTTCTTCCAGGTCGCGCACTACGCGCTGCGCCCGTGGCCGTGGATCCTCACGGGACTCGCGACGATCATCCTGTACCCGAATCTCCAGGACAAGGAATCCGGGTACGTGCACGCCTTCGTCGACCTGCTGCCAACGCCGTGGCGCGGCTTCATGCTCGCCGGCTTCGCGGCGGCGTACATGTCGACCGTCGGCACGCAGCTCAACTGGGGAGCGTCGTATCTGGTCAATGACTTCTACAAGCGCTTTCTCCGAAAGAACGAGACCGAGAAGCACTACGTGAACGTGTCGCGAACGGCGACGATCTTCCTGTTCGCGATGTCGCTCGTGGTCACCTGGCAGATCTCGTCCGTCGGACAGGCGTGGAGGCTCCTGCTCGCGCTCGGGGCGGGTACCGGCCTCGTGCTGATCCTGCGCTGGTACTGGTGGCGCATCAACGCGTGGTCGGAGATCAGCGGCATGATCTCGTCGTTCGTGACCTCGCTCGCGGTGCTCGGCTACTTCGGGCCTGCGCTGGTGCCAAAGGTCGTGGCGGCGGGCGGGCCGGAGGCGGACGCGTGGGTCATGATCATCACCGTGTGCGTGACGACGGTGGTGTGGCTGGTCGTGACGTTCGCGACGAAGCCGGAACCCGAACCGGTGCTCGAGGCGTTCTACAAGCGCGTGCGGCCCGGCGGGCCGGGCTGGCTTCACATCTCGAACAAGCTTGGATACGGGCGAGAAGAGATCCCGGGAGGCCGCTGGGCATGGGCCAACTGGCTCGCGGGCGTGATAGCGGTGTATGCAACCCTGTTCGGGATCGGCAAGATCCTGTTCGGGGAGTGGGTTGCCGGTGCGGTGCTCGTGGCGATCGCCGCCGTTGCCTTCGCCTGGATTGCTCGGTCATTCACCGGAGACCGTTTCGCCCCGGACCGTTGAAGGCCGGGAAGCTAGCCACTATATTTCCCATTGAGTTACGGCATTGTACCGCCACACATTTTTGAGGTAGCCATGGCCACCACCCAGGAACCCGCCGTCACCGTTTCCGTTACGCCCACGGCCGCTGTCGAGGTCAAGCGATTCATGGAACAGGAAGGCGTCGTCGAGACCGGCGGCGGACTTCGCGTGAGCGTGCAGCCAGGTGGCTGCAGCGGCTTCAAGTACGGGCTCCTCATCGAAGAGAAAGCCGCGGACGATGACCTCATCGTCGAGCAGGAAGGGTTCAAGGTGTTCGTCGACCCCTTCTCCGCCCAGTACCTCAATGGCGTGACGATTGACTACGTGTCGTCGATGCAGGGATCCGGCTTCACGTTCTCGAATCCGAATTCGACGGGCGGCTGCGGTTGCGGCAGCTCGTTCAACGCGTAAGAGCTGACGAACGGACGCCGGCGCATCACGTGCGCCGGATGAATGATTGCCCGAAGCCCGCGACGGTGAATGCCGTCGCGGGCTTCTTGTTTCCCGCGCGCGCGCAGAATCACGCGCGCGCGATCCGCCTTTCCGCGCGCGATCCGCGCCCATAGCCGTGCACACCTTCGGCGCGCTCGATCTCGCGGTGCTCCTCGCGTATCTCGGGGGCACCACCGCGCTCGGGCTGTGGGTGGGCCGCCGCCAGCGCAGCTCGAACGACTACTTCGTGGCCGAGCGGTCGATCCCGTGGTGGGCGGTGCTGTTCTCGGTGGTGGCGACGGAGACGAGCGCGCTGACGTTCATCTCCACTCCGGGGCTGAGCTACGGCAGCGCACCGCATTCCGGCGATCTCGCATTCCTGCAGATCGTCGCGGGATACGTGATCGGTAGAGTGGTGATCGCGTACACGCTCCTGCCGCGCTACTACAACGGGCAGCTCGTGACTGCGTACGCGTTGCTGGAGCGACGCTTCGGCGTGGCGACGCGACGCTTCACCTCGATCGTCTTCATGGCGACGCGCGCGCTCGCCGACTCGGTGCGAGTGTTCGCGACGGCGATTCCGATCGCGCTGATCATCGGGCCGGCGGTACGCAATCCCGCGCTCGTCACGCCCATCGCGGTGCTGCTGCTTGGCCTGCTGACGATCATCTACACATATCGCGGCGGTATGAAGGCAGTCGTCTGGACGGAGCTCGTGCAGGCCGGCGTGTACGTGTTCGGCGGAATCGTCGCGGTGGTGCTGCTCGGACGCGCGGTGCCGGGCGGGTGGAGTGAGATTTTTCACACGGCGGGCAGCGCTGGCAAGCTCCGCGTGATCGATCCCTACATGGGCTTCGACCGGCCGTACACCCTCTTCGCCGGACTGCTCGGCGGCGCATTCCTGTCCATGGCGTCGCACGGCGCCGATCAGCTCATCGTGCAGCGGCTGCTCAGCGCGCGCTCCTTGCGCGACGCGCGACGGGCGTTCATCGGCAGCGGCTTCGCGGTGTTCGCGCAGTTTGCGCTCTTTCTGGTAATCGGGGTGGGGTTGTGGGCCTTCTACCAGGGGCGCCACTTCGATGCGACCGATGTCATCTTTCCGACGTACATCGTGGAGCACATGCCGTCGGGGCTACTCGGGTTGATCGTTGCCGCGATCGTGGCGGCGACGATGAGCACGCATTCGGGAGCCATTAACTCGCTTGCGGCGGCGGCGACGAACGACATCTATCTCCCGATCGCGAAGGTCTCGCCCGACGATCCGCGCGCGCTCCGGATCTCGCGCGGCCTGGCGGTGATGTGGGGTGTGATTCTCACCGGCGGAGCGCTCATGTTTCATGCGCAGGGGACGCCGGTAGTGGTCGTCGCCCTCTCGATCGCGAGCTTTACGTACGGCGGGTTGCTCGGTGGATTTTTTCTCGGAATTTTCTGGCGGCGCGCGATGCAGCGCGATGCGCTGATCGGCATGAGCGTGGGGATTCTCGCAATGGCAATAGTCGTGTCCGCAAAGCCGCTCGGTGCGGCATTCCCGTCGATGGCGCCGACGCTCGCGCCGCTCGCGCGCATCGCGTGGCCCTGGTACGTGCTCATCGGCACAACCATCACCATGGCGACGGGAATGCTGTCGTCGCTCGTTCATGCCAAGCCGTCCGGCGTGACAACTGAGGTGGGCGCATGATCGGGCTGGTAATCGGCGTCGACGCGGGCGGTTCGCGCACGCGCGTGGTCGTCGCGGATCAGAGCGGAGAAACCGTCGCGACCTCCGAGCGCGAGGGTGGCGCCGTGAAACCGGGCGAGATCGATCGATCGGCCGCGATCATTGCCGCGGCGGTGCGCGATGCGCTGGCCACGCTCGACCCCACCCTCGGCGCGCCGCGCGCGCTCTGCGCCGGCGTGGCGGGGGTCGGACGCGAGAAGGAGCGCCGGACGTTGAGCGAGGCGCTGCTGAACGAGTCGTTGGCGGATGACGTGCTCGTGGTGACCGACGCCGAGATCGCGCTCGCAGATGCATTTGGCGACGAGGCGGGCATCGTGCTCATCGCGGGGACTGGTTCGATCGCGCATGGCCGGGGTCCCACGGGCATCTTCGAGCGTGTGGGCGGATGGGGGCCCCACATTGGCGACGAGGGCGGCGGCTACTGGATCGCTAGGCGCGCGCTTTCGGTTGTCACCGCGGCGACGGACGGTCGCGAGCCGGAGACCTCGCTGGTTGGTGCGATGCTCACCGCCGCGGAGCTCGACGAGGTGGAGTCGCTCATCCCGTGGGCCGCGAGTGCGACGGTGTCGCAGATCGCGGCGCTCGCGCCGGTGGTGGTGGCGAGCGCGGAAGCAGGCGATCTGCGCGCCAATGCGCTGCTGGGGCTTGCAGCCGAGGAGCTGGTGCTGCACGTGCGCACGCTCGCGCGGAGCCTGTTCGAGGATGAGCGAGCAGCGATGCAGGTCGCGCTCGGCGGCGGGCTGCTGGAGCCCGGAAGCGCGCTTCGACGCCGAGTCGAGCATCGTCTCAAGTCGGCGGTGCC
>DATHJR010000075.1:0-7853 GCA_035286525.1 Gemmatimonadaceae bacterium
GGACCCGCGCTCACGCCAAACGCGGCGCCGGGATTGTGGACGAGCGTCAGCCGCGCCCACTCGCCGAAGATCTCGCGCGGCACGTGCTGCGGCACGAGCAACGCAACGGCCATCGCCTTCGTCGCGAAGTCCGCGATCACGACGAAGAGGATGATCGACCAGAAGGTGGTCGATTCGGATCTATTTCTTAGCATCTTCTTCGCGCTGCTTGCACGTGAAGCACAGGCGCGCGTGGGGAAGCGCATCGAGGCGATCGAAGTCGATCTCCTCGCCGCAGCTGTGGCAGCGTCCGAACGTCTGGGGCGAGCGATAGAGGCGGCGGAGCGCCTCATCGATGTGCCAGAGGAAGCGTCCTTCCGAGCTCGCGAACAAGAAGGCCTTTTCGCGCTCCATGGCGTCGGTGCCCTGGTCCGCCATGTGGAACGAGTACGAGCTCAGATTGCCGTCGGCCGACTGCAGCGTCGCGCCAAAGGCCTCGCCGTAGCTGCCGAGCTCCTTCACGACGCGCTTGCGCTCATCGAGCAGGCGCTTTTCGAAATGTGCCAGAGTCTTTTTCGCCATCGGCTTTTCTTTCTTAGCGCCTGTCGAGGACGGCATCGCTAACTCACTCTCGTCAAGGCAATGCGAACCGTCTCGGCATCGAGCACGATGGTTTGCACTGCGTCTGGTGTCTCTCCGAGAACGCCTGCCACGGTGATCTCGTTCGCAAGCACTTCGCCCGCGATATATGTCCCGTATTCCTGCACGACCACCGCGAGCTCCGCACCGCCCTCGAGGTCGACTCGCACTCTGTCACTCACCGCAAACCGCGCGGCCTTTCGCATCTGCTGGATCTTGCTCACTAGCTCGCGCGCCGCACCCTCGCGTCGCAGCTCCGGTGTGATCGTCGGGTCGATCGCGGCGAACAGCCCGTTCTCTTCCCGTACGAGCAAACTTCCAGATGCGTGTCGTACGATCGTCACATCTTCCGGCAAGAGCGGAAATGCCTCGCCCTCCACCGTCACGCTCACCGTGTCTCCACGCTCGAACGCGAGCAGCTGGTCGCTCGTGAGCGCCTCGACGGCCTTCGCGGCCTCCGGCGTTCGCTTGCCGAACCGCTTGCCAAGCGATCGAAAATTTGCCTTGCCGACCAGCGTCGCCAACGCACTGCCACTGTCCGCGAATTCTACCATCTTAACGTTGAGCTCGCTTGCCAGCAGCGGAAGCAATTCCGCGAGTTCCGCAGCCCTGAAATCTGGCACGACACACACCAGTCGGGAAAGCGGCTGTCGTACCTTAATCTCCTTCTCCTCGCGGGCTGCGCGTCCGAGCTTGGCCAGCACCCGCACACGGCTCATCGCCCGCTCGAGCACGTCGTCCGAGCCATCAGTCTTACCCAGTGCCCGACGAAATGGTGCGAGGTGCACCGAAGTACCAGTGAGCTCGCGGTGGATCCAGTCGCTCACGAACGGCGCGAACGGAGCGAGGAGCCGGGTCGTGACGACGAGGACTTCATGCAGCGTCGCGAACGCGGCGCGGCTGTCCGCCGTGTCGACGTCGTAGAAGCGCGCGCGGTTGAGGCGCACGTACCAGTTCGACACATCGTCCACCACGAAGTCCATCAGCCCACGAGCCGCCGCCGTCGCGTCGTAGTGCTCGAGGCGCTCGTCGATCTCGCGCTCCACCGTCGCCAGGCGCGAGAGCATCCAGCGATCCGCCACCGGCCGCTCCGCGGCCGCGGGGTCCTCCGTGCTCGGCGACCAACCGAAGTTCGCGTACTGCGCGAAGATGCCGCTGTAGACGTTCTTGAGCGTGAGGAAGAATCGTCCCGCCATCTCGCGGATCATGCTCTCGTCGAAGCGGCGCGGCACCCACACCTGGCTCGACGCGATGAGAAACAACCGCACCGCGTCCGCGCCGTGTCGCGGCACCACTTCCCAGGGGTTCACCGTGTTCCCGACGTGCTTCGACATCTTGGCGCCCTGGGCGTCGAGCACCATGTCGTTGACGACCACGGCGCGATACGGTGCGGCCTGATCGTCACCGTTGTTCGGCAGCGCATCGCCCAGCCCGGTCGCGATCGCAAGCAGTGAGTAGAACCATCCGCGCGTCTGGTCCACGCCTTCTGCGATGAATCCGGCGGGGTAGCGCTTCTCGAGCATCGCCCTGTTCTCGAACGGATAGTGCCACTGCGCGAACGGCATCGAGCCCGAGTCGTACCAGGTATCGATCACCTCGGGAACGCGCCGCATGGTGCCGCCGCATCCGTCGTGATCGCAGCCGAAGGTGTACGCATCGATGAAAGGCTTGTGCGGATCGAAGCCGGCGCCGAGCGGCTTGTTCGTGCGTTTCGCGAGCTCGGCGTAGCTGCCGATCGCGAGCGCGTGCGCGCGCTCGCGATCGCACACCCAGATCGGCAACGGCGTGCCCCAGTAGCGGTCGCGCGAGAGGGCCCAGTCGACGTTGTTCTCGAGCCACTCGCCGAAGCGCCCCGAGCCGACTTCCGGAGGATTCCAGTTCACTCGCGCGTTGCGCGCCATCATCCGCTGCTTGAAGGATGTGGTGCTCACGAACCACGACTCGCGCGCGTAGTAGAGCAGCGGCGTACCGCAGCGCCAGCAGTGCGGGTACGAGTGCACGATCGTGCCGGCCTTCCACAGCACACCGCGCTCCTCGAGCACGACGATGATGGCGGGGTCCGCCTTCTTCACGTGCAGGCCGCCGACAACCGGCAGCGACGGCGGGAATTCGCCGCGCCCGTTCACCGGCTGAAGAAACGCGAGCTTGTGCCGCTTCCCTGCCTGGTAGTCATCCGCGCCGAACGCCGGCGCCATGTGCACCACGCCGGTACCCTCGTCCGCGCTCACGAAGTCCTCGACGACGATCACCTCGTGCGCCGTACCGGCGGGATACGGCAGCCAGTCGAGGGGGCGGCGATAGCGCAGCTTCGAGAGCTCGGCGCCCGTCCACGCGCGCACGACATCCCATCGATCCGCGTAGTCCTCGCCGAGCACCGCGCGCACGCGCGCCTCGGCGAGAATCACCGTCGCCTCGTTGCGCCCGCGGCGCCTGAGCTCCACGTACGGCAGCGTCGGGTGTACCGCGAGCGCCACGTTGGAGACGAGCGTCCACGGCGTGGTCGTCCAGACGAGGATGCGCGCGCCGGTCGGAATCCCCTGCGGCGACGTGAGCTCGAGCGACACGTAGACGCTCGGATCCTCGACGTCCTGATATCCCTGCGCGACCTCGTGACTCGAGAGCGTCGTCTCGCACCGCGGGCAGTATGGGAGGATCTTGTGGCCGCGCACGAGCAGCTTGTTGTTGTAGAGTGTCGCCAGCGACCACCACACGCTCTCGATGTACTCGTTCGAGTAGGTGATGTACGGATCGCTGTAGTCGAGCCAGTAGCCGATGCGCGCGCTCAGCTCTTCCCACTCACCCTTGTACTTCCACACGCTCTCGCGACAGAGCTTGTTGAACGCCTCGACGCCAAGCGCTTCGATGTCCCGCTTGCCGCTGATGCCGAGCGCCTTCTCGATCTCGATCTCCACGGGAAGGCCGTGCGTGTCCCATCCCGCCTTGCGACCCACGTGAAAGCCCTTCATGGCGCGATGGCGGCAGAACAGATCCTTGATCGTGCGCGAGAACACGTGATGGATGCCGGGGCGTCCGTTCGCGGTGGGCGGCCCCTCGAAGAAGACGAACTCCGCCTCGCCGCGCGCGAGCGTCTGCTCCACGAGAGCCTCGGCCTCCCAGCGCGCGAGCATCTCCTGCTCGAGCGTGTCCGCGTCGAGCTCGGGCGCGAGCAGGGCGAAGCGCGCGGCAGGCGACTCGGTCACGGTCACAGTCGCTCCAGCACGCCGCGCACGAGCGCGGTGAGATGGGGCTCCGCGCGCCCCGCCATCTCGACGATTTCCTCGAGCGTCACCGGCTTCAGCGCGTCGGGGAGGCACTGGTCCGTCATGATCGACAGCCCGAGCACGCGCATGCCGCCGTGCACCGCCGCGATCACCTCAGGCACCGTCGACATTCCCACGACGTCCGCGCCGATCGTGCGGAGCATCCGATACTCCGCGCGCGTCTCGAGCGCGGGGCCGGTGATCGCGACGTAGACGCCCTCGCGCAGCACCATTTTCAGCTCGCGCGCGACCTCGCGCGCGACGCCGCGCAGCCCGGCGTCGTACGGAGCCGACATGTCGGGAAAGCGCGGACCGAGCGCCTCGTCGTTCGCACCGATCAACGGATTCGTGCCGAGCAGATTGATGTGATCCGCGATGAGCATGATCTCGCCGGCATTCCAGAGCGGATGAAGCGTCCCGCACGCGTTCGACACCACGAGCGTGTGCGCGCCGAGCTCGCGCATGACGCGCACCGGAAAGGCGACCTGCTGCGCGGAGTAGCCCTCGTAGAGATGAAAGCGTCCCTGCATCGCGACGACCGTCTTTCCGCCGAGCGTGCCGCACAGCAGTCGTCCCGCGTGCGACTCGACGGTCGAGAGCGGGAAGCCGGGAATCTCCGCGTAGTCGATGACCGCGTGCGTCTCGATCGCCCGGCCGAGCGCGCCGAGGCCGGTGCCGAGGATGAGCGCGACGTCGGGGACGCGATCGAAGCGGTCGCGCACGATCTGCGCCGCAGCGGACGCCTGCGCGCGCGTGTGCGCGACGAGCGGCGGAACGGCGGTATGAGAAGGTGGATCGTCGAACCGATACGGCGTCATTCCTTGACGAGCGACTCCAGCCAGGCGGGGGTCTTCATGTGCGCGCGACCATCCCCATCGGCGTCCTCGCTGGCCTTCGGCGCCGAAGTGGAGGGCGCAGGGAGCCCGCGCGACGCGCCTTCCGCGGCGGCGAGCTCCGCGAGCTGGCGTTCCGCGATCTGTCGCAGCTGGCCGATGAAGGCGCGGCGCGACTTCTCGAGCCCGATCATGTCGGCCTCGAGCTGGCGGGTGTCGTTGCGAATGCCGTCGAGTTGGCGCTCCCCTTCCGCACGCGCCTCGCGCAAGATGAGCTGCGCCTCGCGCTCGGCCTGCTCGCGAATTTCGGAGCGAAGCTGCTGCGCAGACACCAGCGCTTCGTTGAGCGCCTTGTCCCGCTCCCGGAACGCGCGCAGTTGCTCGTGGAATCCGCGGGCCTTGGAGTCGAGCTCCTGATTCACCCGCGTCAGACGCTCGAGCTCCTCCGCGACCTGATTCCGGAAGTCCTCCACTTTCTTCTCGTCATAGCCGCGAAATGACTTGGCGCCGAAGTCGTAGCGTCGAATGTCGAGCGGCGTGAGGTGGAAGGATTCATCTGTCATAGGCCTCTCTCTCCAAACAGGACGGTGCCAAGACGAACCATGGTTGCGCCTTCCTCGACGGCGAGCTCGTAGTCGTTCGACATTCCCATCGAGAGATCGAACGCGGGATGTCCCGCGCTCACGAGCAAATCTCGCGCATCGCGCGCGCCCTGAAAGACGTGCCGCGTCGTACGCTCATCCGCGCCAAGTGGCGCCATCGTCATCACTCCCGTGACACGCAGCCCCGCCCTCGCGACGAACTGCTCGGCCTCCGCAGGCATGTCCGCCGGCGCGAATCCGCCCTTCGATTCCTCTCCGACGACATTCACCTGCACCAGCGCATCGACGCTGCGTTTGCGCGCAATGCCGAATGCGCTCACCGCGTCGGCGATCGACGCACGATCGATCGAATGGACCACTGCGAAGCGGTCGAGGTCACGCACCTTGTTGCGCTGCAGGTGGCCGATGAGATGCCAACGCACGGGCACATCCACCGCGGCCATCTTGCTGAGCGCTTCCTGGACCTTGTTTTCGCCGACGTTCTGGACGCCTGCGCGCCAGGCCGCTTCCACCGCATCGGGACCATGCGTCTTGGTGACTGCGATCAACGTGACCCGCTGTCCATGTCCCCCCCGCGCGACCGCCGCAGCCACCCGATCACCCACCTCCGCCAGCCGAGCGCCGAGGTCTTGAAATGACATAAGCTATGAATTTACCGAAGCTTACAAACTGAATCAAGAGATGTCACCGCGATTCCGCCGCGAGCGACGGCCAGGAATTGCGCGGGGCATCGGAGATAGGCGAGAAAGCTCTCGGGCGCGGGGTCGATGCCTGCGTTCACTTCGGCCGGCGAGTACATCGACACGAGTGGATAATCGCGAGCGATCGCGGCGGCCGCCACAGTGTCGACGCTCGGCGCGTCGCCACCGAGTTGCACGGCACTCGGAGCCATCGCGCGCTCGACGTAGAGCAACCCGCGCGCTGCGGTCAGGTCGCCCACGGCGTCGCGGATCTCGGCGCTGCTCATCAGCGATGCCGCCACCGGGCGGCCCCGTGCCTGCGCCTCACGCGCGACTGCTGCGATCATGCTGGCCGGACTCCGGGTTGGCGCGATGTCCCCCTGCGTGACGAGGGAAGCGCGGCGCGCCAGCTGCGCGCGATACCACTCCGTACCGAGCAGCGGCGCGACGACGATCGTGACGTCCGGGCGCATCCCCTCCACCGCCTGCGCGTACCACGCCGGGAAGGAATCATTGTCGCCGCCCGTGAACAGCACGGCATCCGGCGGCGCGGACGACAGCAACGCGTGCGCGACGGCGAGCGCCACCGAGCGCTCCGGCCCGGCGCGACGATTCGCGGCCGGCACGTTGAGCACGAGCGGCGCGGCCGCGGCGAGCACCCCCACCGGCACCCAGTGCGCGCCTGCGAGCCGCGCGAGCGCGACCGCGCCGATTCCCGCCCACGCGCCCCATACCCAGAAGCCGAGGACGAAGAAATAGTCGCGGTCGCGCACCTCGTGCGGCACCGCGTCCGGAAGCACGCCGAAACCGAACGACGCGCCCGCCTTGAAATTCAAGTACACGATGAGCCCTGCGGTTGCGCACACGAAGAGCGTCGCGAGCGCGCGCCAGCTCCGCGCGTGCAGGCGGAAGTGCTCGCGGCTCCCAATCGCGCCCAGCAGCGCGAAGGCGACGGTGATTGGCGTTCTCCACCACGTGGGCGACACACCATTCGACACGCCGAGCGCCACCTGCCAGTCCGCGTACTCGAACCAGTTGGCCGCCTGCGCCCAGAGCGGCGCCTGGCGCGGCCACATGCCGCCCGCGCCGAACTGGCGTCGACCGACGACGTCCCAGAGCGCGCGCACCGTCGTCGGCGCGCCCTCGTTGAGCCACGGATCGAATCGCGCGCGCACGACGAGCACAGCGAGCGCGGAGATGGCGAGCATCGCGCAGGCGATCGTCGCCACGATCTCGGCGCCGGCGCGCCGGCCCGCGCGCATGGCGATGAGCGCCACCACCGCCATCGCGCATGCGCCGGCCGCCGCTAACGGCACGCTCGCGAGCCCGATCCCTGCAGCGAAGAGCAGCACCGCCGCGAGGCACGTTCCCGACATCCAGTCAATCGTACCGTTCTCGCGCTCGGCAACGAGCATCACCGCCGCCGGGGCCGCCACGAGCGCGCTGAGGTGCAGCGGCACCGCGAGCGCGAGCGCGTACGCCGTCGCGATGCGCCCGCGCGCACTGCCCGTACGTCCGGCGCGCTCCGCCGCGAGCAGCGTCAGCATCACCAGCAGCAGCGCACTCGCGTACACCTCGGTTTCCGTTGCGCTCGACCACACGGTGAACATCCCGCCCGCGCACAACGCGCTCGCGAGTGCCATCGGGCGCGAGCCCGTCACCCGCGCGACGAGCGCGGCGAGCAGTCCGCCGGCGGCCGCCGTGCACAGCGCCGAGAACAGATTCGTCGCCAGCGCAGTGCTCGCGAACGAAAGCGCGAGCGACCACGTGCGCGCGAGCAGCACGTACAGCGGTGTCCCCGGCTCGTGCGGAATTCCGAACGTGCGCACCGCGGTGATGAGCTCGCCCGCGTCCCACATC
>DATHJR010000076.1:0-8515 GCA_035286525.1 Gemmatimonadaceae bacterium
TCCTACTAAAGCGGGACGGCGCCGCGAATCAATTCACGCGGTCCACAGGCGTCCCGAGCTCGGCTCCACGATATTCCGAAGACGATGTAGGACGCCGTCCGACGCGCCCGTTCCGCTTTCTTCCACGCGCCAACGGCGCCGGCTCCGAAACTTTCACGGATGGATGGCCGCTAGCCTTGTCGCCATCAGCGACCAGGCCTTCGGGCTTCGAACACATCCGGCACTTTTCCGTTCGATCCGTTCCGTTCGTACCACCATATTGTTACGGTCCCGCAGTTATCGCCGCAAACCGAGTTCGCAACTGCCGCTCGGCCCGGCCGTAACAGGGTGAAAAACGAAACGAACGGATCGAACGAATGAAACGGACGAACCTCCAGCCGTGCCGATCTCACTCACGATGGAGTGCGCATTGAAGCGCGGCCGGCGTGAGGCGAGATCCCAACCGATCTGCCGTCGAAGCAGTTTTCGAGCTTCGCAAGCGACGAGGGTCTCGAGGCGATCTACATGCCGACTTGCATGGCCTGACGCGAATTGAAGGCTTAACCAAGTGATCGGGCGGCTTCCGACCACCTGTGAATTCCACGCCTCGTGCTCTTCTCGCGGTTCTAGTTGACACTCGTGGTACGTATCTCTAGCGTCCGGGTATGACGCGGATGATCGCAATCCTGTCAATCGTCGCGGTCCTCGCGTGCTACTCCGCGACCTTTTCGCCCATCACCGACGTTGTCGGGACATGGGGTGGTGACAACGCCGGGTTGATCGTGAGCGGCACCGACGTACACGTGCATATCGGGTGCACGCTGGGCGATGCCATCGGCCCAATCCACCCCGACGCGAATGGCCGGTTCGAGGCCAACGGGACTTACAACGTCGATGCATATCCAGTCGATCGCGGCATTGTCCATCCGGCCATCTTCGCAGGACAGATCACCGGGCAGACCATGACGCTGACGGTGTCGCTCACGGACACCGCGAGGGTGCTAGGCCCGGTTACCCTCGTTCAGGGGAAGGAGCCGAAGATGGGGCCGTGTCCTATCTGCAGGGTGCCCAAGGGAATGCGAGCTCGCACCGGCACGCGAGAATTGAGCAACCCGCTTCGGATGGACGGCAGGCTCCAGGCGCACCCCGTGTCTTTCGCAAGGTGACAGTCTCAATTCGTCGTGTTTCGAGTGTCCTGCCCTCACTCAACGAAACATCGCCGGGCTGATCTCCAGCGCCACCTCTGTGATCCGATCCACGGGCAGCCCCGCGCGGCGCGCGTGCTCGCGCACCGCCTCCGGACTCGGTGCGTCGTACTCGCAGTAGATCTTGCCATCGGTATCGGACACGTAGCTCCGGATCCAAACGATCCCGGTCATGCCACTCATGGCGGCTATCGACTTGCGTGACGCGGTCTCCAACTCCTCGCGCGTGATGGTTCCCACGGTGCGTTCGATCAGGTATCGCGGCATCAGGATTCTCCTCTCCAGGTTCGGTGATCGTCCAGTTACAGCCCGGACGTACGTCGCAGCCGATCGCACGCCTCGACGAGCTCCATGTCGCCGCATGCTCTCGCTGCCCGCACGCCCGAAGCCAGCATTTCGCGCGCTCGTTCCGGCCTGGCAGTGGCGGCCGCTGCCCGGGACAGCTCCAGGCACATCCACCCCTCGCCCCGAATATCGCCGTTCTCGACCCGTATCGCGAGCGAGCGCTCCAGTAGCGGCGTCGCTCGATCTGGTGCGCCCGCATCCAATTCGACCGCGCCGAGCATGCCAAGCGTGTGGCCCAGCAGGTCGGCGTGGGGAAGAAGCTCGTTATACGCCAGCGCCCGCACGAGAGTTTCACGCGCCTCGTCGAGCCGCCCCATCGCACGAAGTGTGAGGCCGATGCTGTTGAGAGCCAACCCCACGCCTTCGGAGTCCTCGCATTCCGAGAAGGCGTCGAGCGCAAGCTCGTACTGCTCGAGCGCCATCGGATGGCGTTGCCGTTCGAACTCGACAATGCCAATCACGTTGCGCAAACGGCCTTCGGTGCGCCTGTCGGCGAGGGACGCGGCCAGTGCCACGGCGTCGTGGTAGTATGGCAGCGCCTGGGTCGAATCCGCGGCACTGCGGCGCGTCACGCGGCCCAGTCCCTCCACGGCCGTGAGCTCGCCCAGCGAATCGTGCAGCGCGAGTCGCAGCGAGCGGGCGTTCTCCCATGCCGAGAGGGCATCGTAGTCGCGCCGCTCCTGCTCGTGCACGCGGGCGATGTCCTCCCAGAGATCCGCTTCGCTCGCGCTATTCTCCAGCTGAGCGAAGAGGCGCGCCGCTTCCTGCAGCAACGGAAGCGCATCGGCGCCGCGTCCGAGTGCGAGCAGCACCTCGCCCAGCACGCGGAGCGAATGTGACAGCCCGGGCACGAAGTTCGCGCGCCGCGTGAGATCGATCGCCGTGCGATAGTGATCGAGACTCTCATCGATGCGTCCAGCCTGCAGGCACAGGTGGGCGATGGATGTATAGTGATACGAGAGCTGAATGGGCAGTCGCTCTCCAATGGTGCTGGCGGAGGCTCGCCGCATCAACTCGAGCGCGCGTTCGCTCTCGCCGCGCTGACGATACACGTTGGCCAGGATGTGAATCAGGTAGAACTGCTTCACGGCCACGTCGCTCTTGATCGACGCGTCCGAATTCAGCAGCAGGATGCGCTCCGAGAGATCGATCCCCTCCGTCAGTCGCGCCTCCGCTTCGTCGTAGCGCCCGAGCCCCTTCAGCACGTCTCCCAGGTTCGAGAGGTCGCCCAACATGGCCATCTCGTCGCCCCGCTCCCGATCGATGGCGAGCGCCTCCTCGATGTGGACGAGCGCGTCCTCGTCTCTTCCCTGGTGCCAGCGCAACAGGCCGAGGCTTCGGAGGGTGTGCCGAACGCCCGCGAGATCGTGCAGCTCGCGTCGCAGGCGCAGCGACTGCTGCAGCGCGGCGTCCGCGGCGTCGAAACGGCGCAGCAGCGTGTGCAGATCGCCCTGTCGCAGGAAGACCTCGGCGAGCTGCGCGGAATCACCGTCCTTGCTCAGGAGCAACACCATCTCATCGATGAGGTGCTGCTGCCGCTCTCGCAAGCCGAGCGTTTCGCCCAGACGTTCCTGGCGCAGGAGGAGGTCCACGGCGCGCACACGGAAGCCGGTGTCGGCCGAGAGTGGGGCGAGCCACGCGTGCGCGCGCTCCAGCATCTGCATCGCCTCGGAGAACTCCGTGAGGATCGTCGCGCGCTCCGCGGCGAGCACCGCGTAGTGCACCGCCTTGTCAAAGTTCTCGGCGCGCCAAAAGTGATGAGCCACGCGCTCGAGCTGATCGTCCGGCAGCGGGTTGCCAAGCGCTTCCATCGCCTCGCCCACGCGGCCGTGCAGCGCGCGACGCCGATGCTCGAGCAGCGTCGCGTACGCCACCTCCTGCATGAGCACGTGCTTGAATTGGTAGGTGGCCGTGGGCGCAACGCGCGTCTGTTGAATGAGACCCGCGGTCTTGAGCGACTGGATCGCGGCGTTCAGGTGGCTGGCGTCATCGAGCGTGCGCTCGAGCACGTCGCGTCCGAACTCGCGGCCCACCACCGAGGCCACGAGGAGCGTGTCGCGCGCCTGCGAGTCCAGGCGATCGAGGCGCGCGCGAATCACCGCCTGCACGGTGCCGGGCAGGCTCAGTGTGTCGATCGAGCCCGCTACGTGCACCTCGCCGTCCGTTACGCGCAGCGTGCCGTCTTCCTGGAGCGCCTGGCACATCTCCTCGAGAAAAAACGGATTGCCGCCCGTGCGTTCGTGCAGAAGCGCGGCGAGGGGCTTCGGAACGTCATCCACTCGCAACACAGCGCGCAGAAGATCGTGGGTGGAGCGCTCCGCGAACGGCGCGAGCGTCACCGATTCGTTCGGTGCGACGCTGCCCCAATCACTGACGTAGCCGGGGCGGCAGGTGACTACTACGAGAAGCGCGTACTGCGACACGAGCTCCGCGATCTGTGAGAGGACGGCATGCGACGCGTCGTCCACCCAGTGCCAGTCCTCGAGCAGGAGCACCGTTGGCCGCTGGCGGCTGGTGGCCGTCAGGAACGCCGCGATCGCCTCCCGCGCCAGGATTCGAAAGTTGTCGCCCTGCGGATGCGCGGCCAGTTTGAGCTCGGCGGCGGGCACCGACAGCAGACGCATATACAGCGAATCGAAGTCTTCGAGCTCCGGAGCGCCGGCGTGCAGAAGCGTGAGAGCGCTGGCGATGGCATTGGGCGAGTCGGAGCTCGCCGCGAAGCCAAGCGCATCGCGCAGCACATCGATGAAGGGCAGATAGGCTGTGGAGGCTCCGTGCGACAGGCAGCGCCCGTGCAGCACCGTGAAACCATGTTCCTCGCCTGACGGAATCAACTCTTCGAGCAGGCGGCTCTTTCCCATCCCGGCCTCGCCCACGATCGTCACGAACTTGCCAGCGCCCGAGCGTGCCTCATTGAGGCAGTCGCGCATGACTGCCAGCTCGCGATCGCGGCCGGTGTAGGGCGTGAGAGCTCCTTCTTGCAGCGCGGCCTCGATGCGCGTTCGCACCTCCGACTCGCCCGAGATCTCGTACGGCGTGACGGGCCGTTCGACGTCCGGCAGAGTAAGGTCGTTGCGCGGCGTGAGCTGCAGTGGCGGCTCGATCAGTCGCCGGCAGCGGGGACCGACCCACACGCGACCAGGCGGGGCCGCGGCAGCGATGCGCGTGGCCAGGTCGAGCGCAGGTCCTGCGACGTGAAACGGCATCGCGGTGTTTTCAGTGGGGCGAACGATGAGCCGCCCCGCGTCCATGCCAACGTGGATCCGGAGGCGCGACGCAACGCCTGTCTGATCGTCGCTCGCGTCCTCGCCCGTGTGACTCGCGAGCGCCAGGGCCGCGCGCGCCGCGCGAAGGCAGTCATCCTCTCGTGCGTGCGGCACGCCGAACAGGAGGATGGCACCGCCTTCATCGAATCGATTGACGATACCGTCGAAGCGCGCGGCGATGTCGGTCACGAGCGCGCGAGCGCGCTGCATCTCGCCGGCGGCGTGATCGGGTCCGTGCCCCTCGAGCAGCGTCGCATACCCCGAGATCCGAACGGTGAGCACCGCCGCCTCCCGGCCCTCGCCGTCGAGGCGGAACGTGGGTTGCGAATCGCCGCGCTCTCGCTCGCCGCGCCGTCGCGGCGCGCTCGTCATGTTGAGCCCGAGCAGCGACCCGATCGCCTCCAGCTCCGCGGCGACTCTCGCGGCAGACGCCGGCCTGTCGGAGGGATTCTTCGCGAGCGCATCGCCCACGAGGTTCTTAAGCGACGGTGGAACATCGCCGCGTCGAGCGGTGATGGATTCGGGATCGATCATGCAAATGGCCGCGGCCACCGCGCGCGAATCACTGCCGCGAAACGGGCGCACGCCCGTGAGCATCTCGTACATCACGACGCCCAGCGACCAGATGTCCGTGCGTGAGTCCACAGGATCGGCGCACGTCTGCTCCGGGCTCATGTACGCCGCGGTTCCCGGTGTGACGCCGGGCGCCGTGATCGCGGTGCCGTCCAGCTTGGCAATGCCGAAGTCGAGGATCTTGAGAGTGCCGTCCGCGGTGACGATGAGATTCGCGGGCTTGATGTCGCGGTGGATGATTCCGCGCTCGTGCGCTGCCGCCAGTCCTCTCGCGGTCTGCAGTGCCAGCGACACCACGTCTTCGATGGAGAACGGTCCGCGCGTGAGCCTGGCCGCGATCGTCTCGCCCTGATAGTACGGCATCGCGATGAAGAAGCGCTGGTCGGACGTCTCACCCACCTCGAAGATCGTGCACACGTTTGGATGATCCAGGCTGGCCGCGGCCTGCGCTTCCACACGGAGGCGATCGCGCGCCTCGCCATCGCCGAGGAGATAGGCGGGAAGAAACTTCAGCGCGACGGTGCGCTCCAGCCGCTGATCCCATGCCTTGACCACCACTCCCATGCCGCCGTCGCCGACGGGGCCCATGAGACGATAGTGCCCTCCCACGGACTCGGGTCCCCACGCCATCGGCGACTCGACTGCAGCGTCCTCCTTCGTGATCGACACGGCATCGAGCACCGAGTGATCCAATGGTCCCGACTGATGATGCGCCTCGAGGAGCGCTGCCACTTCGTGCCGCAGCGATTCGTCCGAGCCGGCGAGCGCGTCGAGCGCCGCGGTCTGCTCGGAGGCCGGGAGATCGATGAGCGACGCGAGCGCATCGCTCGTGCGCCGCCAGTCGCGCGCGGACTTCGATGCGGCGTCTGCGGGCAGAAACTCCCGCAGTCTCCGCTCGATCGATCGGAGCACTGCGCGCAGGCTCGCCACTAGCCTTGCAGCTCGCGGTTGAGCCACGCTCGCGCGAGCGTCCAGTCGCGCTTCACGGTGGCGGGCGAAGTGCTGAGCGCAGCAGCGGTCTCCTCGATGTTCATGCCTCCGAAGTAGCGGCATTCGACGACGCGCGCCTGCCGCTCATCGATCACGGCGAGCCGCCGCAGCGCCTCGTCGAGCGCGAGCAAGTCCTCGGAGCGCGTCTCGGCGATGATCGGCGCGGCGTCGAGCGACAGCGGGACGCTCCCGCCACCGCGCTTCTGCGTCTTGCGACTCAGCGCACTGTCGATGAGCACGTGTCGCATCGCCTGCGCGGCGATCGCGAGCAGATGCGCGCGCCCCTCGAACTCGAGCGGCTGACCTCCGACGAGACGCAGGTAGGCCTCGTGCACGAGCCCAGTCGTGTCGAGCGTGTGCCCCGTCTGCTCGGCGCGAAGACGATGGTGGGCGATGCGACGAAGCTCGTCGTAGATGAGAGGAACCATCTGTTCGACGGTGACGGCGCCGCCGCGTGCCATCGCGGGGATGATGCGCTCGAGGCTTTTCTGTTCACGCATCTCGGCCATTGGTTCTCCGAACGCTGAAACCATAATCGCGATCGACGGGCTCGATCGCAGACCGCTAAAGAATCGCGGTCACGGTCGATTCACGCAACAACGCGCGTGGCGCAGCACCGCGACGAAAATTTTTGCGCATTTAATGAGCCGATTCGGCCGGCTTTACCGCCTAAGGGTTATAGCCCTCGCGAAGCCCCATAGCACTCTCCCTGCGCTCGCAGGTCCAGGAGGTCGATTATGCCAAACCACCGACTCTCGCATCGCTCCATCGTCGTACGAACTGTCTTCCTCGGTGCGTTCATCGCGGGGTGCAGCGACTCCAATTCGCCTACACAGCAGGACAGGGACGTGGCGTCGCTGCGGCAGGCCATCGCGTCGATCCAGCCACTGAGCGCGGCGCAGGCCGCCGGCTACACCGTAGCCGTGGGTGACCCGGGCGATGGTCACACGTGCCTGTCGGACCCACAGGCCGGTGCGATGGGCGTCCACTACCTGAACACGTCGGCCGTCAGCGCTGCGCCTGTGGTCACACAACCGCAGATCATGATCTACGAGCCGCAGCAGGACGGGACGACGAAGTTCGTCGGCGTCGAATTCATCATTCCGTACAGCGTGCACGGAGAGGACCAGTCGCCGCCAGAGCTCTTTGGCCAGCAGTTCATGAAGAACGCGACGTTCCAGCTGTGGGGGCTCCACGTGTGGGTGGGACGCACCAATCCAAGCGGCATATTCGCAATGTGGAACCCCGACGTGTCGTGCCAGTTCGCGCACTAGGATTTCGAGCGTCGCGGATCACATCTCGCCGAGGTGTCGGGCGAGACGCACCGCGAGTGCAACGATCGTCAGCACGGGATTCGCGAATCCCGCTGTCGGAAAATTGGAGGCGCCGGCAACGAACAGGTTATCGGCGCCGTGCACGCGTCCGTGTCGGTCGGTAACGCCGCGCATCGGATCGTCGTGCATGCGTGTGGTGCCGGCGTGATGGTGGGCGTTGGGGTCGAGGCGCACAGTGGGATCCACTGTCACGGCGCCCACGGCGTGGAGCTCGATGCTCGCCATCGCACGCAGTCGCGCCAGCCGCCGATGATCGTCGGCGCGCCACTCCCAGTGCAGCGCGGGCAGAGGGACGCCGAGCGAGTCGCGCCGCGCGCTCAGCGTGACGCGATTCGCGGGATGTGGCGATTGTTCGAGATTGAGAAGCACCGTGAATCCGTCGAATACGTGTGCGGCGCCACGGATGCGGGACCAGCCATGACCGTCGGTCGCCAGCCATCGTGCGGCGAACGCGGGCAGCGCCGCGTGCGCCAGTCGCACGGCTCCGCGCAATTTCGGGATCAACGTCGCCGAGGCGTTCAGCACCGCCCCCGAGGCGAGTGTCGCGTCACGAAGCGCGATGCGGCCGACGATCTGCGTGCCTCCTGATCCGTGACCTATGTCGTAGAAGCGCGAGTTTGCGTACAGCTCGCGCGACCGCGGACGCAGCGTGATCGACCTGTCGCGCGGGTGTTCCATGAATCCTCGGCCCACCCATCCCCCGCTGTTGCCGAGGGCGCCGCGCCAGTCGTCGGTGAGCAGGAGCAGGCGGGCATTCTCCACCGCTCCCGCGGCGAGCACGATTCGTCTCGCCCGAACGCTCCACCGCGCTCCCCCCGGCGTC
>DATHJR010000077.1:0-2573 GCA_035286525.1 Gemmatimonadaceae bacterium
CCCACCGCGGGAACGGAGGGGCATACGCGATCCCGTCGGTGGCCGAGAGCGACCACTTGTCGGCGCGCGCGAGCAGTGCGAGCGGGTCGCTCATGACGCGCGCGTCGCGCTTCTAGACGGTGACGGCGGAGATCTGCTCGAGAATCTCCGCGTTTGATCGCTTGAGCCCCGGGTTCGCCTCGATGTGCGCCCACGAGATGGTGCCGCTCAGGTCAATCAGGAAATAAGCGCGGGCCGAGAAGAACTTGTCTGCGAGGAGCACACCGTACGCGCGCGAGATGTCGCGCCTGAAATCGCTCAGGAGGTCCACCCGCATGTGGTGCTTCGCCTTGAACTCCTTGAGCGTCGGCACCGAGTCGACGCTGATCGGCAGCACCTCCACATCCCGGCTCACGAATTGATCGAAGTCAGCCGAAAAATCGCACAGCTCGGTGGTGCACGTCGACGTGAACGCGAGCGGGAAAAACGCGAGGAGCACTCGCTTTCTGCCCTCGAAGGAGGAAAGCGTCACCGATTGTCCGCTGGTGGAATCGGCCGTGAAGTCGGGCGCGCGATCGCCGGCGGCAAGCGCTTTGGTGACGGCGGGAGAAGTCATCGAGGAGGCCTGTGAATTGGTGTGCCGGAAGGTAGAGAGGGCCCGGAACGCGAGCAAGGATGTGCGCGGGGCGCTCGAGGGTCACGCACCGCGCGCGGCGGCAGGCGCGTGCGTGAGCGCGTGTTGCGCGCCGGCCGATGGCGCATCGTCGGCATCCGGTGGCGACGTCCCGACGAGAATTGCAGTCAGAATCACCACGGCCATTCCGATCGTCAGCTCGACTCGCGCGCTCTTTCGCAGCGTTGGTATCGTGTCCGGGTTGGTGAGACGAGGCTTCACGACTCGCCAGTTATAGATGCCGACTAACCCTGTGAAGCCGATGAAGACGAGCTTTCGGAAGAGCGCCGATCCGTACGGCGTCTGCCACAGCGCGGAGATTGTGGGGAGATGCGACCACGCGGCAACCACGCCCGTGAACGCGAGCGTCGCCACGCATGTGATAGCGAACGTCGAGAACGCATTGACCAGCTCCGCAGCAGCATGGCCGCGCTCCTCGATGGGAACCGAGAGCACGGTGCGAAGCCCGATGGTCGAGACGACGAACAGCGTGCCCATCCACCCTCCCGCCGCCATCACGTGCGCGGTATCCAGGAGAACGTGTACCGCGGGGCTGCTCACCGACGTCGCGTGTCCAGTGAGCGAGAAGGAGAGCGCGAGCGCCATCGTTCCCGCCGCCGCGATGCGCCACGTTGCACGACGGCCCTCTTTCACGGTGAGCGCCACCGCGATCACGACCGTCGCCGCCGCGCCTACCAGCCATCCCCAGCCCCAGATCGTGCTCCGGAGCAGAGGCATCAGGACCATCGTCTCTCCCTCGCCCAGCATGTAGCCCTGCGCGAGGAGGCGCGCCACCATCGCGCATGCGAGCACGAGCGTGGCCCATCGCGCGAGTCGCCGCGTTGTGGGAAGCACCGCCGAGATCTCGAGCTGGCTCCCCGACAGATGCGAGACTCGCGTCGCGATGAGGAGGATGAATGCGCACGATCCGATGATCGTGAGCGCAGAGAGATACATCACCGCGCGAATCGCGACGTAGGCCGGCGAGTCCACGCCGAACGTCGGAGCGACGTTCGCCACCGAGTCGGCGAGTGCCACCGCTCCACAGAGATGAGGCAGCAGAGGTGTTCCGTGGAGAAAAGTATGGAGCGTGCGAGGCTCGAACTCGCGACCTTTCGGTTGCAAACCGAATGCTCTCCCAACTGAGCTAACGCCCCGCGCGGCGAAAGATACGCAGCAGTGCCGCGCGAAGGGAGAGCGCGGCCACGCCGCGCCTCTCCCCTGCAGTTACTCGTGCGCCGGTAGCGGTTCCATGGTCTCGGGGTCCACCGGCACCTGAACCTCGTCGCGGAACTCGCTCGTCATGAGCGTCACCCGCATGCGCGGAAACGCGTTCATGAACGTCGCGTAGCACGCGCTCCAGATGCCGAGGAAGCCGAGCGTGACGCCCACCTCCCAGACTCCGAACGGGGCGTGCTCGACGAGGCCATGAATCGGGGGGTAGACCTCGATGTACCGCAGCGTCCAGAGTCCTACCAGGCTCGAGTAGGCGAAAAGGATGAACGTAGGGAGATACACCTTCGCCGCGCGCGAAACGAGACCGAAGAACGGAAAGACGAACACGAAGAACACCACCACCATCGTGAACGGAAGCCACGGTTGCACGAGATGGAGCCGTTGCCAGTGCGTCTCCTCAGCCATGTTCCCGTACCAGTTCACGAGGTACTGGCCGAAGGTGAGGTAGCCCCAGAATGCCGTGAAGGCGAAGCAGAGCTTGCCGAGATCGTGGAACTTCACTTCGGGAATCAATTCGTACGCGTTGAGATAGCGGCGCCACCACATGCAGAGCAGCGACCAGCTCATGAGCGCGCCCAGCCATCCGCCCATGAACCACCACCACGAGTACAGCGTGCTCGTGTAGTGGACGTCGAGCGACATCGAAAGATCCCAGCTCAGCACCGAGAAGAAGTAGCCGAAGCCG
>DATHJR010000078.1:0-12835 GCA_035286525.1 Gemmatimonadaceae bacterium
ACGAGCCTGTCCTCGTCAGCCTGCCGATTCACGACGAACGCGATCGGCGCCATGCCGATCAGGCGCACGGTTACGCGATACTGGCCGCCACCATCCGGAAACAGAATCGTGTACCGCCCGTTGTTGCCGGTCTGCGCGTGCCGAGTGATCTGACCGTCGACGGCAGTCGCGTCGACCGTCGCACCCGCGAGCGGCTTCGAGTCGGGGCCGGAGACGACGCCGGTGAGGATGTCCGTCGTGCTCCCGACCTGCGCTCCCGCGCCTGCCGCAGCGAGCGTCGACAGCGCGAACCACGTTGCGAGACAGGCGGGGACTCGTGAGCGTATCACGGCGAATTGCGGTGACGGAAGTGGCGTGAAGGACCGAGCCGGGCGGCGGCGCGCTGTGTCCTCATACGCACAACTCCAGCCCGGCGTTCAAGGCACAAAGGGATAAACACGCGGGCCTCCCAGTGCGTGTGTGAGAGGACGGCGCGCAGGTCGCGCGACGGTCGTGTTCGGACTCATATGCAGGAGACAATCGATGGTTGACTTGAACTCACGAGCGCGACACGCCACGCTCGGCGCACTCCTCTGCGTGGCAGCGGTGACGCTGGCCGCGTGTGCGCACACGCAGCAGGCTCCCCCGTCGGATTCCGCAGCCCCGAGGGCACAGGGACAGTTGCAGAACGACGGCGACGGCTCGCGAATGCGGCACGGTGGCGGCAGGCATGGCGACATGATGCTGAAGGACCTCAATCTCACCAAGGAGCAGCACGAGCAGGTGAGGGCGATTCACGACAAATACCGCCAGCAGGCCGAGGCGCTGCGCAAGAACGGCGCGGGCCGCGACAGCACGAGCCGGGAGCAGTACCGCTCAATGATGAAGCAGGAGATGAGCGAGATCCGCGCGGTACTCACGCCTGATCAGCAGAAGCAGTTCGACGACAAGATGGCCAAGATGAAGGAGCGCCGCGAACATCACGACGCTCATGGTGATCACGATGGTCCTGGCGACCATGATGCACCGCCGCCACCGGCTCCGCCGGCTTCGTAAGCCGAGCGGGTTTAGTGTGACGGCATGGGCGGCCCCAGCTCCTCTGGATGCTGGGGCCGTCTTTCCATGTGCCGCCGATCGAAACGCGCGCGCTGCTCCGGCGTGAGCACCTGCCGAACTTCGTCGCGCGTCGAGTCCATGATCGCACGCAGCGACTTGCCGGGTCCCTTCCAGAAGCTGTCGATCTCTACGCGGCGGCGAGCGAAGATGCTGTCGACGCGAGCGCGCTGGAGCGAGTCCATTCCGAGCTCTTCACCGAAATGACGATCGCGCTCGGCTCCGAACGGCGCGCGCCCTCCCGACATCGTCATGGTGCGCATGCCGTGGCTGCGGAAGCGAAACACCCAAGCCTCGGTGATCATCCCTGCGGCGAATACCATCAGCAACAGCAGCCCGACAGCGATTCGGCTGCGCCACACGCCCGGAGCGTCACTCACGGTCCCACCTGTTGGAAGGAGTCGGCGTCGAGCGCGCGCTCGAGATCGCTCGCGCTCGGTGGACGATCGGTGGCCAGGAGCGTTGATGCCGGCTCGCGATCGACCACTTCGGCGAACGACGACGTGGCTGTCATCGCCTCAGCGTCGTTGGTCGCGGCCAGACCGATCGCGCCGATGAGCAGCACGGCCGCCGCGGCCACACCCACCGGGCGCGACCACCGAAGGATCGAGCGCACGAGTCCTCGCTCACTTCGCCTCCGCGCGAGCTCGGGCGCCGCCGCTCGCACGATCCCCGCGACGAGCGCCTGCCACTCGTGCTCCGCGCGAGCGGGATAGAGCTCCGCCAGCTCGGTTATCGGCGCCGGAAGATCCATCGAGTCCGAGGCATTCGGGGTCCCATCGGCCCCCACATCGTCGTCATGCGCAGTCATCCTAGTGCTTCTCCTTGCCTCGCTTCGGGAGCGACGACGATCAACAATTTGCGCAGCCGGCGTCGCGCATGCAGTAGGTGCACGCGAACGGTGCTCTCCGCCAGCCCGAGCAGGCTCGCGATGTCGGCGTGCTTCCATCCCTCCACATCATGCATCATGAGCACCTCTCGCTGCGTATCCGTCAGCGTGCCGATTGCCTCAGAGAGCCGCGCGTTGAGCTCGGAACGCTCAGCCATCTCGAGCGGCGAGGGCTCGCGCGTGTGCGCGGATCCCTCCTCCAGCATCTCCACCGACCGCACGCGACCCCGACGCTTGAGATCGAAGGCACGGTTGCGGACGATCGTGAGAAGCCACGCGCGAAACTTCTCCGCAGGCGAACAGGACTCCAGATGCTGCATCGCCGACAGAAAGGCATCCTGCACGGCGTCGTCGGCGTCCGAGCTTTCACCGAGCACGGCGAGCGCGACTCCGTGCGCCGCACGGATGTGGCGTTTCACGAGCGCCTCGAACGCCGAGGCGTCCCCGTCCTGTGCACGGGCGACGAGAACGGCATCTGGCAGCTCCACGGCCTCCTCGGCTGGCGCGCGAGACTTCACTGTGTCATCAACGCGTGAGAGCGATCTGGCGTTTAATCATTGATCACGCCCTGCGCGCCCTTCCACTGGAGGGCGCAAAATGGCATATTGCGTGACGCGACACGGAGCGATCCGCGACCGTCAGCGACTCCGCGCGAGTAGCTCAGCTGGATAGAGCGTCGGCCTCCGGAGCCGAAGGTCGCGGGTTCGAATCCCGCCCCGCGCATCCGATCTCCCGTTTGGGCCTGGAGCCCAGACGGGATTTTCGTTACTACCCCGCGGAGCATCGTCCGTGCCTCTCTCTCGCCCGCAGAGGTTCAGCGCTTGACCGATGTGCCCGCTGCCGACCATACGTATCGCGAGCTGCAGCTCGCGCGCTTTCGCGTGTCGGTGCTCAAGCAGGCGAAGTGGCGCGAGCTCGCGCGCGCCGCGGGCGATGTGCGAGGGAAGCGCGCGCTCGATCTCGGCACCGACAACGGGGTGATCGGATGGCTCTTTCGCCAGCGCGGGGGCGCGTGGAGCAGCGCCGATCTCACGTCGCATGCCGTGCACGCGACCCAGCGTGTGCTCGGCGAGGAGGTGCGCGAGCTGACCGGCTCGCATCTCCCCTATGCCGATGCCACCTTCGATCTGATCGTGGTCGCGGATTTGCTCGAGCACGTGTCCGATGATCGAGGGCTACTCGCGGAGATCGCGCGCTGTCTCAAGGTCGGGGGCCGCGCAGTGCTCAACGTTCCGCGACTCGAGCCGAGAGGGGTGCTGCCCGCCCTGCGACGCGCCCTCGGGCTGACGGATGAGTGGCACGGGCATCTCCACGCCGGCTACGATGCGCAATCGCTGCGCGCGCTCCTGCCCGCAACTCTCCAACTCCGCCAGACGCACGGCTACGTTCGCTTTTTCTCGTTCGCGCTCGACACCGCGCTCAACGCCGCGAGCGGTAGCGCCAATTCGGCCACGGCGGTTCGCACCGCGAAGAGGACGATCCAGGCGGGTGCACAGGAGGGGAAGCCCGTGAGCGCCGCGGTGAAGATGATGTATCCCGTCATGCGCGCCTTCGCCGGGCTCGACGCGTTGCTGCCGTTCACGAGCGGCTACATGCTCGTCGCGACGCTGGAGCGAACGTCCAGCGCAATCGAAGCGTAGGCAGCGAGCAGCTTTCGGCGAAACGCCTCGCGAGAGTAGTCACTGGCGACGCGCGCGTGCGCCGCGACGCCGAGCGGAGCGAAGCCCGCACGATTGGCGAGCACGTCGAGAATTCCGCTCGCCAATCCCTCTGCGGTGGCCGGCCGAAGCACGGCGGTGCCGGAATCGAGTACTTGCGTGTGCGTCGGCAAGTCGGTTGCGACGATGGGGACCGCCGACCACATGTACGAGTACAGCTTGAGCGGTGTATTCCCCCCGTGTAGGCGCGGCGACACGAGCACGTCACCGAGCGCCATCCATTCGGGCATCTCGCCGGCGGGACGCTGACCCGTGAGCACTACGCGCTCCCCGATGCCGAGTGCGATCGCGCGAGAACGCACGGACGTCATCTGAGCGGCCGACCCTCCCACCAGCACGAGAACCGCATCCTCGCGCGCGCGCGCGACGAGCGCGAACGCGTCGAGCAGGAGATCGATCCCTTGGTAACCCTCGAGATTGCCCGTGTAGACGATAGCGTGGCTCACCCCCAGCGAGTGACTCGCGCGGAGTTCCGCGACGCGCGCCGGATCGGGCGCGCGAAGCGCCTCGTCGAGCGGGCAGTCCTCGATCTGTGCGACCGCCAGGTTCGGCTCCATCGCGTGCACCGCTTCCGACAGCGAGGCACTGACCGTGATCGCGAGGCGGCAGCGCCGAAGTGCCGCGCGCTCCATTCCGCGCAGTAGGCTCAGGAGCGCGTCATTCTTCACGCGACCGCCGTAGGCCAACTGATCGGAGAGCCAGGAGTCGAGATCGTAGATCACCGGAATGCGCCGCATTCGCGCGGCGGGAAGCGCGAAGAACACCGACTCCTCGACGGCATGCACGACGTCGAAGCGCCTGCTCGCCAGGAGCCGCCACACCGTGAGCGCGAGTGACAAGTCGAGCGCTATTTTCTGCCACGAGAATCCGATGGGCACATCACGCACGCCCGGCACCATCAACGCGCGATGGATGTGTAGCCCCGGCACGACAACCGGATCACCCATCGGGTAGGTCGCCAGATGCACGTCGTGTCCCGCCTCACAGAGCACCTGCACCATCTGACGCACGTTGATCGGCGTACCACGCTGCGCGAAGAATGGCTGCGGCGCGATCAACAGAATGCGCATCGGCGATTGGGAGACGAGGCGTTCTCGTGGGGACGATCGGCTTTCGCCAGCGACCAGGCCGGAGGAGATCATGCTGGCGGTTGAAGGTTGGTGTGACGCGCGTGGAAGCGCTCGTATCTGTTGGCGGACCAACGACATGGCTCGCTTTCAGTGCCTCTCCAAGGATAGACGGTTTGTGTGGCGGTGAGGGTACACACTCGTCACATATGAGTCCCCGTACGAACCACACTTTCCTCTGCATGACCCCATCAAACGTGCCAGCTCTCTCCGTCGTGGTGCCGATGTACAACGAGGAGGAAAGCGTTGGGCCGCTCGTCGAAGCGCTTCGCGCCGCACTCGCCGGACACCCGTCGTGGGAGCTCGTGCTCGTGGATGACGGAAGCAGGGACGGGACGGCCGGCGTCGCCGAGTCGCTCGCGACGAAGGACGCGCGCATCGTGGTCCTCCGGCTTGCCCGCAACTACGGCCAGACCCAGGCGATGCAGGCGGGCTTCGACCGCGCGCGTGGCGGTATCGTCGTCAGCATGGACGGCGATCTGCAAAACGATCCGCGCGACATCCCGCTGCTCGTGGCGAAGCTCGAGGAAGGCTACGATCTCGTCGCGGGTTACCGAATGAATCGCCAGGACAAGGTCGTCACGCGCAAAATTCCATCGTGGGTCGCCAACCGGATCATCATCCGCCTCACGGGCGTTCACATTCGCGACAATGGCTGCTCGCTCAAGGCATATCGGCGGGAGCTGCTCGACAAGCTCCATCTCTATTCCGACATGCATCGCTTTCTTCCCGCCCTCGCGGCCGCGACCGCGAATGCACGCATCGCCGAGGTGCCCGTTCGTCATCACGCGCGCAAATTCGGCGTGAGCAAGTACGGGCTGTCGCGAATCGCGAAGCTTCTCGCCGATCTGCTCACGATCCGGATGATCGCCACCTTCAGAGAGAGCCCGCTCGTGATGTTCGGACTCGGTGCGCTGTCCTCCGGCGTGATCGCAACGGGCTTCTTCGCCGCGTGGCTGCTGTCGGTCATGCAGCGCATAGCCTCGACCGGTGCGACTCACGTGATCGACTACGTGCTTCCGGGAAGCGCGCTGCTCTGCATCGCGCTCGCGGCGTTTCTGATGATGCTCGGTCTCATCGCCGAGGGCGCGCTGCAAAAGGTCCGGGCCGAGGAGCAGCTCGAGCGACTCGAGCCGGGCGCGGTGTACGGATGACGGGGATCGCGACCCGGGAGCGCTCCGGGGCGGTTCACACACGCGTGGAGACACGATCCGATGTATCCGTGATCGTGACCGTCGTCGAGCGGCCGGAGCCGCTCGATGCCCTCTATCGCGAGTATGCGTCGGCGCTCGACTCGTGCGGCCGCAGCTACGAATTCATTTTCGTGGCGCACCCGTTCTTCCACGACATGCTCGAGCCGCTGCACGCGCTGCAGCGAGAGGGCGCGCGGGTGCGAGTGATCGAGTCGCCGCGGAGCATCGGCGAAACCGCGTTGCTCCGGAGGGCCCTCGCCGAGGCGCGCGGCGATCTCGTCGTGACGGTGCCGGCGTACCGGCAGGTACAGCCGTCGGCGCTGTGCGAGCTCCTTGCGGCAGTCGAGGACGGAGCCGACCTCGCGGTGGCTCGGCGCTGGCCACGGCTGGACTCGAGGGTGAATCGTCTCCAGCATCTCGCGCTCCATCTCACCGCGGGCGGCCTCGCGAATGGAACGCTGCACGATATCGCGTGCGGCGTACGCGCGGCTCGGCGCACCGTGCTCCAGGATATCCCGCTCTACGGAGACTTCGCGCGCTTTCTTCCGTTGCTCGCGATCTACAACGGCTACAATGTGGCTGAGGTCGCGAGCCCGCAGCACGCGAGCGATCTGCCGCGGCGAATCTATCGGCCCGGAGTGTACGTCCGGCGACTGATCGACATCCTCGGCCTGTACTTTCTCCTTCGCTTCACCGAGAAGCCGCTGCGATTCTTCGGCCTCATCGGCGCCGTGCTCGCTGGCACCGGCGGTATCGCGCTCGCCGTGATGTTCGTTCAGCGCCTGTTCGGCGACCCGCTCGGCGATCGCCCGCTGTTGCTGCTCGCGGTGCTGCTCACGGTGCTGGGCGTGCAGGCGATCGCGCTCGGCCTGGTGGGCGAGATGATCGTGCACTTCAACGCATCGCGTCGGCGGAGCTACAGGCTTCGCGAGCCGAGCGTGCCGAACGCCGCGAGCCCGGAGTCGCCGCAGCTTAGTTCCTAACCGGCACCGCCGGCGCAAGCGCCTCGGCGGCGACGACGCTCGCGCGCGCGGTGGCGCGCGCGGTCGACCCGAGCTCCGTGCGACGCTTGATCAGATCCTGCACGGTCATCGCCATCTCGCCGTGCACCGCACGCGCGAACTGGGCCGCGATCACGGGCGAGTCCTCTTCGACAAGCGCCCCGAGCGCTGGGTTGTCGCGCACCATCTGGATGAGCGAGTCGAACTCCGCGCCATAGCTTCGTACGAGGTGGGTCACGACGTCGTCGGACAGCCCCGAGCGGTCGCCTCCCAGCGCTCGCTCGATCGCGATCGCCACATCGTCCGCCGGCGCCGACGCGAGCATTCGCGTCGCTGTCTCGCATGGTTTCGCCGCGCGCCCGATGCGCTCGCACACGATGTCAGCCAGCTGCTCGGCGATCGCGCGGGACGTCGTGAGCTTGGGCCCGATCGCGGTGAGCAACTGCGGCACGCCGTCACTCGCGTGATCGACGATCAGATGTTCAGGAGGGCCGTACGCATTCGTCCCCGGCGCACCGTGCGGCAGCGGCTGCATACCCGCGTGCACGAGAAGTACGCTGTCCCTGGTGATCCGTCGCGCGGGCCACGCCGCGGCAATCTCTCGCACGAATCGCGCGACGAATAGCTCGAGCTCCGCATCCGACGCGGGTGCACGCTCGCATGCGTAGTGCGCGGTGCCCACCAGTGTGCGCTTGCGCCACGGCACGACGAAGAGCCGTCGCATCCTTCCCTCTTCGCTCGTCGGGATCGCGAATGCCGTCGAGATGCCATCGTCGCCTTCCAGCATCAGGTTGAGCGCGATTCCGCTCATCGGCCTCACGCTTCCCACGCGCCCCATCAGATTGTCCGCGACGGCCGCTGCGCCGGCGCCGGCGGCATTCACGATCATCGCGGCGCGCAGCTCGAGGCGCTCGCCGCCGAGATGATCGACGGCCGAGACTCCGGCCAGCGCGGCGCCGTCGCGCAGCGCCGCCGTCGCCTCGACGTAATTCGCGATGATCGCACCTGCGCGCACCGCGTCATCGAGCACCGCGACAACCAGCCGCTCGGCCGAGTACAACTGGGCGTCGTGGAAGAGCGCGCCTCCGGAGTACGCGTCGAAGACGCCGGGCACGAGCGATCGCATCTCGTTCGCCGAGAGCGCGCGACCCGGCGGCAGCAGCCGCGAGAGGGAGATTCCGCTGTTTCGATCGCTCGACACGACGTCGTTCAGCGCGAGCCCCGCGCGCACGAGCAGCGCGGACTCGCGTCCGGAGCCGCGCGTCGGCACCACGAACGCCAGCGGCTCGACCAGATGGGGAGCGATCGTCAGCCATGCGCGCCGCTCGCGCACGAATTGGCGCGCCTGGCGAACGTCGAGCCCCTGGAGCGACCGCAGCCCGCCGTGAACGATCTTCAGACTGTTCCACGAGATCCCGCCGCCGAAGTCGCCCCGATCGACCAGGGCCACGGAGAGCCCGCGCAGCGCCGCGTCGCGGGCAACGCAGGCACCGACGATTCCTCCGCCAATCACGAGGACGTCGAATCTGGACCGAGCGAGCGCTTGAAGGTCGCGTTGCACGCCCCAAACTACCATCACCCGCCGGCGTGCGAACCGGCCGCAGCCACGGCCCGCGCCTTGCCCTTACCTTTGAGCATGCACACCCCGTTCTCCCCTCCCGGCTTGCCGGTGGCAGGGTAGCAAGTCGTGGCCTACGGTCCTCCGTCCTGGCGCAACCTTGCGGGCGGCATCGTCGCGCTCGTCATGATCATCGGTGGCGCGTTGTCGATCATCGCCTTCGCGCGCGTCGGCTCACTGAAGGGCGATAAGTACACCGTATACATTCTCGCGGACCGCGCCAGCGGCATATTGAAGGGCACCGACGTCTGGCTACAGGGACAGAAGGTGGGCGTCGTGAAGTCTATCGGCTTTCGCTCGGACGTCGCGGTAAGCACGGTGCTCGAGGTGGAGGTGCTGAGTTCCTACAAGCCGTTCATCCGGAGGGACTCGCCCGTCGAGTTCAAGCCGGGTGGCACCTTCGTTGGCGCGCAGGTGGTCGCCTTGCGCGTCGGATCGGCGACGGCGCCAGTGCTCGAGGCTGGAGACACACTCACGCGCGTTTCGGTCATCGATCCCGATGCTCGCTCCAACGAGCTCACCGCCGCCGGTCAGGATTTGCCGGAGATCGTGACCAGCCTGCGCTCGATCGGCAGCGATCTCTCCAAGACGCAATCGCACTTCAATTCGCTCGCCGAGCATCGGTCGGGGCTCCAGGTCGCGATCAGGCACATGTCGCAATTTTCGCTGCGCAAGAACGGGACGCTTCCTCTGCTCGCCCGCGATCGCACGCTCAGCGACCGCGCGAAGCTCGCGATCGAGCGCGCCGACTCGCTCCTCGATTTCGCGCGCGAGCCGGGAACGCTCAGCCACATCAAGGCCGATACGGGGTTCCGCAAGTCGCTCGCGAGCGCGCGCACCGAGCTCGATTCGGTGCGCATCCGCATCGCACGCGAAGACGGAGCGGCCGGTCGCTTTCTCGCGGATGCGCAGTTGCAGCGCGATCTCGAGGCGCTCTCGAACGAGATTGCGCGCACGCTGGCAAACTTCGCCAAGCATCCGGAACGCTACTCGCCCTTCTAGCCGCCCCGGCGCTACGACGGGACGAAGATCGCGAGTGGCGTGAAGGTCATCAGCAGCAGCGCGATCGCCAGCCAAGCGAGTACGCGCCGCTTCGCATCCAGCGGGCGCTCTGGCGCGATCAGCATTGGATGGCCGAGCCGTCCGCGGCCGATCACGAGCGAGAGCACGGCCCAGAGCCACCATCCCTGCCAGAGTCTCCCGAGCGGTATGAGCAGAAGCCAGAAAAAGCGCGCGACCCACGACTGCGCGCTTCCGAACAGGGCGAAGGTGATGTGCCCGCCATCGAGCTGCGCGAGCGGAAGCAGGTTGAGGCAGGTGATGAACATCCCCGTCCACCCCGCGATCGCGAGCGGCGTGAGCGCGATCGTCCCGTGCGCTCCGACGATCGCCCGACAGAGCGCGAGAAGGAGCGAGTCCCCAAGCAGCAGGTGAAAGTCCTCTACCACGATGACCTGATGCGCGAGCGGCACGTTCGGCAGCATCGCCGTCGCGCTATGCGCGAGACCAACCAGCAGAACCGGAATGGCCACGACGATTCCCGCGAACGGACCCGCGACGCCGATGTCGAACAGCGTGCGACGATCGTACAGCGGGGAGCGCAGGCGAATGAACGCGCCCATCGTTCCGAGCAGTCCGAGCTGCGGAGGAAAGGGGATGAAGTAGGGCGGGCTCGCGTTTACCCGATAGCGCCGAGCCGCGAGATAGTGCCCCGATTCGTGCGCCGCGAGAATGGCCGCCAGCGGAATCGAGAACGTCAGCCCAACGCGCAGCGCCGCGATCGAGGGAAGGTGCCAGTCCGCGGGGATACCAGCAAAGGTCGCCCCGGCAATGGTCATGGACAGCAGCGCGAGCGCGAAGAGCGTCGCATTCACCGCCCATCGCTCGCGAGGCGGGCCGTCCTCGGCCACGAGAATGAGCGTTCGCCCCTCCGGCGAAGTGTCCCAGTAGTGCGAGCCCGGCCAGCGCTCTATGGCCTGCGCGAGTGCCGGCGATGGGCCCGCATGCTGCGGGTCCACTAGCCCCTCGATGATCTCACGGTCGGCCAACGGCAAATGCCGCCAGCGCGTAAAGAATGTGGTGACGGGTAACTCGGACACTCTTGACCACCATTTTTAGACACATTAGCTTGGCGACTCCAGCAGGGCCGTTGCCCTGGACCCGCCCGCCTCGTCTTTCCCCACTCGCCATCGTGTCGCGTTCCGCGGCGCCCGACCCTCCCAGTCGCGTGCGCCGGGCTGACACATCCTCGCTGCCGCCTCCTCAGCGAGTGAGATCGTATCTCCCCCAGACCGCACGGTCGTGGACATCTCCGAGCTAAAGCAGAAGTCGGTTGCCGAGCTTCAGTCGATGGCTGACGAGCTCAATATCTCCAACTTCTCCGGGCTTCGAAAGCAGGATCTCATCTTTCGCATCGAGCAGAACCTGCTCGATGCCGATGCGGTGCTGCGAGGCGAGGGCGTGCTCGAGATTCTCCCGGAGGGGTACGGCTTTCTGCGCAGCCAGGACTGGAATTACCTCTACGGTCCGGACGACATCTACGTCTCGCCATCGCAGATCAAGCGCTTCGATCTGCGCACGGGCGACACGGTGGCGGGCCAGGTACGCCCGCCGAAGGAGGGCGAGCGCTACCTGGCCCTGTTGAAGGTCGAGACCATCAACGGCACCGACCCCGACACGGCTCGCCAGCGCATCACCTTCGACAATCTGCGCCCGCGCTATCCGGACGTGCGGCTCCGCCTCGAGTCGTCGAACGAGGATCTCAGCATGCGCGTCGTCGACCTCATCGCGCCCATCGGAAAGGGGCAGCGCGGGCTGATCGTTGCGCCTCCCCGCGCTGGCAAGACGATTCTGATGCAGAAGATGGCGAACGCGATCGCGGAGAATCACCCGGAGGTCACGCTCATCGTCCTCCTGATCGACGAGCGCCCGGAAGAGGTCACCGACATGCAGGAGCAGGTGAAGTCCGCCGAGGTGATCAGCTCGACGTTCGACGAGCCGGCCGATCGCCACGTGCAGGTGGCCGACATGGTGATCGAGAAGGCGAAGCGCCTCGTCGAGCACGGACGCGACGTCGTGATCCTGCTCGACTCGATCACGCGGCTCGCGCGCGCGCACAACGTGATCGTCCCGCACTCCGGAAAAATCCTGTCCGGCGGCGTCGATGCGCACGCCCTGCACAAGCCGAAGCACTTCTTCGGCGCGGCGCGCAACATCGACGAGGGTGGCTCGCTCACCATCATCGCCACGGCGCTCGTCGAGACCGGCTCGCGCATGGACGAGGTGATCTTCGAGGAGTTCAAGGGAACGGGAAACATGGAGCTCGTGCTCGATCGCAAGATCGCGGATCGCCGCGTCTACCCCGCGATCGACATCGGGCGCTCCGGCACGCGCAAGGAGGAGCTGCTGCTCGATCAGGCGGAGCTCAACCGCGTCTATCTGCTGCGCAACTTCCTGAGCGACATGCCGAGCACCGAGGCGATCGAGTTCCTGCTTCAGCGCATGGCGCGTACGAAGAACAATCGCGAGTTCTTCCTGTCGATGGCGCAGGGGTGATCGTGCACGCCGACGCGGAGGACGGACGCGCGGGCGCCCGGGACGCCGGCCCAGCCGCGCCGTATCCCGGCCGCATTCTCGCCGTCGACTTCGGGGAAAAGCGCGTGGGGCTCGCGGTGAGTGACCCCTCGCGCACCATCGCGACGCCCGCCGGGTTCATCGTTCGTCGCGCCGGGAAGCGCGCGCCGATCGCGGAGATCGTGCGGCGCGCCGAGGCCGCGGAAGCGACGGCGTTCGTGATCGGGCTGCCGCTCGATGATCAGGGCGACGACACGCCGCGCGCCATCGAGACCCGGCGCATCGCCGCCGAGCTGGAGAAGCGCACGGGTCTTCCGGTGACGCTCGTCGATGAGCGGTACACCACGGCGGCCGCGCTGCGCACGGTGCGCGAGATGGGCGGCACGACGCGCGGCCGGAAGGGCGATGTGGACGCGCTGGCCGCCACGATTCTCCTTCAGCACGCGCTTCGCCTGGAGCGCGCGTAGCGTGCGCCGCACGCTCGACAGCGCGCGCCGCGTCATGATCGTGGCGTGTTGCGTCTCGATGCTCGGCGCGTGCGAGAGCAAGGCGCACGGCGCGATGGTAAAGGTCACGATCCCCCCGGGCGCGAGCCTGCGCACCGCGGCGGACAGCCTGCACCGC
>DATHJR010000079.1:0-3607 GCA_035286525.1 Gemmatimonadaceae bacterium
AGTGCGCCGCCGAAGAGCGAGCCATCCGGTGGCCCGATCATGAGCCCGCCCGTCCGCACGAACAACGTCTCCCCCGCCTCACGCTCGAGCGCGGCCCAAAGGTCGTAGGCACGCTGCACGATCGGGACGTAGCACGGATGCTCGTAGTAGGCCTCGCGAATGATTCGCGTGCGTCCGTGCGTCGACCCGTGAAGGTGGGGCGGTGCGAACCTGTCGATGCCGAGCACACGGACGCCGCGCGATGCGAGGTGGTACAGCGCGGCGCTCCCCATCGCGCCGAGCCCGACGACGATCGTGTCGAAGCCCCGCCCGCGCGCGGTCACGGCTGCACCAGCCGGCGGCTCGCGCCGTAGGGAAAGACATCGACCACTTCCCCCGCCTTCTGTCGTTGCTGCATACCGCGCCAGTACTCGGCCGTGAGCAGATCGGCGTGCGCGCCGAGGAAGATGTCGCGCAACGGTGCCGGCGGAACCAGGAAGGCGGTGAACTCCTCCGGAAACACATCCTGCTCGCCAACATAGTACCACGGCTCCGCTGCCATCTCCTCGTCCTCCGTGCGCGGTTGCGGGAGCGCGCGAATGTTGCACTCCGTGAGCAGGCAGAGCTCGTCGTAGTCGTAGAAGATGACGCGGCCGTGGCGGCTGACGCCGAAGTTCTTGAGCAGCATGTCGCCCGTGAAGATGTTCGCGGCCGCGAGGTCCTTGATCGCCGCACCGTAGTCGAGGATCGCATCCGCCGCGGCTTCCGGCGTCGCGTCGCGCAGGAAGACGTTGAGCGGCGTGACGCGCCGCTCGGTGTACAGGTGCGCGATGATCACCGAGTCTCCTTCCACCCGCACGATCGAGGGCGCGACCTCGCGCAGGTGCGCGAGCAGCGCATCCGGGAAGAGGCGCCGCGGAAACGCGAGGTGCTCGAACTCCTGCGCATCCGCCAGCCGTCCGACGCGATCGCGCACGAACACGAGATGATACTTGCCGAGCACGCCCGTGCGTGTGATGCGCTTGGGATGGCCGAACCGATCCTTGATGATCTTGAACACGACGTTGAGCGAGGGCAGCGTGAACACGCTCATGACGAGCCCCTCGTCGCCTTCGGCGAAGTCGAACCGCGCATCCGGGCGCGCCATGTGCTCGACGAGGCTCCGGTAGAGCTCCGTCTTTCCGTGCTTGTTGAAGCCGATCGCGTTGTACAGCTCGTCGACGCGCTTGAGCGGCATGATCGACGCGAGGAATTCGACGATCGCGCGCGGCCGCGAAGCCTCCACGAAGAAGTACGACCAGCTGAAGCCGAAGACGATGCTCACTTCGTTCGACGTCGTGAGCACCGCGTCGATCACGATGCCCTCCGGGCCGTGAAGCAGTGGCAGCACGACCGGCAGCCAGTCATCGCCGTTCTTCACGCGCGCGATGACGTACGCGCCCTTGTTGCGGAAGAAGACCGGAACGAGCGCCTCGATCGCGCTCCCCGTCAATGGAATGCCGGCGCGCACGAGCGCACCCTCGACGCGCTCCGCGGCGAGCTGCACGTCGATGGCGAGGTGCGCGTACGGCACGCTCCAGGCGAGATCCGCGAGCAGCTGGTCGAGCGCGGACGCCGCGCCGGTGTCCAGCGCGTAACTGCGCGTGATCGGCAGCTCGTCGCCACGCAGCTCGGGATTCGCCTCGGGTAACACGTATTCGACGTGCGAGTTCACTCCCACGGTCGTGAACACCCGCCGCGTGATCGAGCTGAAGAACGTTTCGGCGATCTCGCAATCGTCGCGGTCGACGATGAGCGCGCCGTGCAGCCACTTCACCTCTTCCCAGGTCGGAACGTCGGTCGCGAGCGGGCCGAGCTCGAAGCGCACCTCGGCGAGCGCCCGGGCGACGTGGATCCGGTAAAGCGCCAGGCGCGCGGCCGCATCGTCCTGCGTCCCGATCCAGTCGCGGCGCTCGAAGCGGTCGCGCACGCCACGCGTGATCTCCGCGAAGCGCGACCGGTAGGAGTCGAACGCGTCGGCGATCGCGGTCGCCGCGCGCGCGGTGGCCTCGTTGCCCTCCACGTGCTCCGTCAGCACATTTCGCGCATTGGCACTCATTGACGCAGGAGCCGAATTACCATGACCACGTCCACCGCACCAGAATACAAGAATTTGAAGCCGCCGACCCAGGGTGAAACGATCACGATGAGGGACGGGGTGCTGCAAGTCCCCGCCCAGCCGATCATACCGTACATCGAAGGCGACGGGACCGGTCCGGACATCTGGCACGCCTCACAGCTGGTCTTCGACGGCGCCGTGCGCGCCGCGTACGGGAAGACGCGCAAGATCGAATGGTTCGAGGTCCTCGCCGGCGAGAAGGCGAAGAATACCGTGAACAACTGGCTTCCGGATGACACGGTCGCCGCGCTCGACCACCATCTCGTATCGATCAAGGGGCCGCTCACGACGCCCGTGGGCGGTGGATTTCGCTCGCTGAACGTCGCGCTCAGGCAGAGACTCGATCTCTACGCGTGCGTGCGCCCCGTGCGCTACTTCAGCGGCGTCCCCTCGCCCGTGAAAGCGCCCGAAGACGTGAACATGATCATCTTCCGCGAGAATACGGAAGACATCTATGCCGGCATCGAGTGGAAGGCGCAGTCGGCCGAGGCGAAGCAGGTCATCGAGTTCCTTCAGGGCGAGATGGGCGTTCAGACGATCCGCTTTCCGGAGTCGAGCGCCATCGGCATCAAGCCGGTCTCCATCGAGGGGAGCACCCGGCTGATTCGCGCGGCGATCGACTACGCCGTCGCGCATTCGCTTCCGAGCGTGACGCTGGTGCACAAGGGCAACATCATGAAGTACACCGAGGGCGGCTTCCGCGACTGGGGGTACGAGCTGGCGAAGCGCGAGTACGGCGCGACCGAGCTCGACGGCGGACCGTGGCTTCAGCTTCCCGGCGGCGTCGTGATCAAGGATGTAATCGCGGACGCGTTCCTGCAGCAGATCCTCACGCGCCCACGCGAGTACAGCGTGATCGCCACGATGAACCTGAATGGCGACTACATCTCCGATGCCCTCGCAGCACAGGTGGGCGGCATCGGCATCGCGCCGGGCGCGAACATCAACTACATCACCGGGCACGCCGTGTTCGAGGCGACTCATGGCACCGCGCCGAAGTACGCGGGTCAGGACAAGGTGAATCCGGGCTCCGTGATCCTGAGTGGCGAGATGATGTTTCGCCACCTCGGCTGGCACGAGGTGGCTGACCGCATCCTCGCGTCGCTCGAGAAGACGATCGGGCAGAAGCGCGTGACCTACGACTTCGAGCGACAGATGAAGGGCGCGACGCTACTCAAGACGAGCGAGTTCGCGCAGGCCATGGTCGACAACATGTAGCGCTACCGATCCTACAAAAAAAAGGAGGCGCAGATCGCGCCTCTTTTTTTTTCAACGTTGATCGGGTCAGCCTGTGGGTGGGGTGCGAGCGTTGGGGTTGTTGTTCGTCTCCACTTCAGGTATCGGCATGCAGGTCTCGGTACCGTACTTGCCGCCCTTACTGTAGGTGATCGAGTAGCCCAGTCCTGCCGCCGGCACCAGCGGCAGCGAGAGTCGGCGAACGTCGTACAGGTGCGTCCCCTGCAACCAGAG
>DATHJR010000080.1:0-2776 GCA_035286525.1 Gemmatimonadaceae bacterium
CTGGCTGGTCTCGATTCAGCTTCCGTCGGGGGGATTTCAGGGAGGCGTGATCGGAGAGACGCCTGTGGTGCCCGTAACCTTCAATACTGGACAGATCCTGATCGGCCTGGCGAGCGGTGTTACCGCGTTCGGCGAGGCGTATCGGCCGGCGATGAAGGCGGCAGCGAACTGGCTCGTTGCCACGCAGGACGCGGACGGCGCGTGGCGCAAGAACCCGACGCCCTTCGCCGATCGAGGGGAGAAGGCGTACGAGACGCACGTGGCGTGGGGGCTTCTCGAGGCCGCGCGCCTCGAGCCCGCCGCGGGGTACGCCGAGAGCGCGCTTCGCAACATTCGCTGGGCGCTCACCAAGCAGAGCGAGAATGGGTGGTTCGAGGACTGCTGCCTCACCGATCCCGCTCGGCCACTGGCGCACACGGTGGGCTACGTGCTTCGCGGGATTCTCGAGGGATATCGCTATTCCGGCGACCCCGATTTGCTGAGTGCGGCGATCCTGACGGCGGATGGCGTGCTCGATGCGCTCGACTCCCGGGGATTTCTGCCCGGTCGTTTCAATCGGGACTGGAGCGGCGCCGTGGAATGGGCGTGCCTGACGGGCTCCGTGCAGATCGCGCACTGCTGGCTGCTGCTATTCCAGATCACCGGTGATGAGCGTTACCGAGATGCGGCCTATCTCGCGAACGCGTACGTTCGCGCACGCGTGCAGGTTGCCGGGCGACCCGAGGTGCGCGGGGGCGTGAAGGGCTCATTCCCGTTGGACGGGGACTATGGCCGCTTCGAGTATCTCGACTGGGCATGCAAGTTCTTCATCGACGCCAACTTGCTGGAAGCCGAGGTGCGGGAGACTGCGGGTGAAAGCGATCTCGCGGTCGCGATGAAGACCGCGCTGGAGTGAACTTCACGGAGCGTTCCTGAGCCCTTCTTCGACGCCCGCGAGGCCACCGATTCAATGAGTCCGGCCGACGCGGTGCCCTCGCCGGTCCCGAGCCGAGGCATCGACGAGAAATGATCGAGAAACTGCTTCGCTCCATCCGCACGCGCGGTGTGATCGGGACGATTCGCGAGGCCGCGCTCATGGCCGTCGCGCCGTTCCGCAATCCCCACTTGGTGCAGCACCTGCTCGTGCCGTGGGAGATGCTGCGTCGTCCTCGGCACATCGCGAGCTGGGCGCACGATCGCGTCTCTTCCGCTGGACCAGCCGCGCAGGGACTCCCGTGGATTGCGTGGCCGTGCATCGACTTCATGAGCGCCTTCGTGCAACCGTCGCACAGGATATTCGAGTGGGGCGGTGGCGGATCAACGCTTTTCTTTCTCAAGAAGGGATGCCGGGTTACGACCGTCGAAAGCAGCGCCGAGTGGGTGCAGGAGCTCGAGCAGCAGATTCGCGCGCTCGGTCCGGATGCGCGTGGTCGTTGGGATTTGCGATTCGTCGCGATCGCCGACAACAATGATCCAGCCGTACCGCAGTACATCGGGCAGGTGGCGGATGGCGCGCCGTGGGATCTGGTGATGGTGGACGGATGGAGCCGGCTAAAATGTCTGCTCGCGGGAATGCCGAACGTGAAGCCCGGAGGAATGCTCGTCCTCGACAACGCCAACCAGAAGCAGTTCGACAGTGTGCCGGGTGTGATGCGCCAGTGGGAGCGACACAAGTTCCGCGGGCTGGGCGTCGCGCGGAGCTGGGTGACTCAAACCGATGCGTACGTGCGCCTCGCGCGCGATGTCGCGACCGTCAGCGCGAGCGGAGGAGCGGGCGTAGCAGAGGTTTGAGAATGCGATGCTTGATGAACGACGCGAGCGCCCGCGAGGACGACACGATCGCGGGGGCGGGGTCACGGAGTCGAAAGAGCATGTCCCGCTTCCGGCCGCGCCGCGATCGCCACCACCCTCGCCAGGTCAGTCTCGACTTCGCGATGTAGAATCGGGCCGAGCGATAGTCGGCGGGCGTATCGATGAGCTTCGTCGCGCGAGGATTCTGGCGCGCACGATCCATCATGCGCTCGAGATCGGACCGCTTGCCGACGCCGTCGAAGTACGCGATCGCGGGAAGGTTGACGCCGTTCAGCACGGCCACTTCGTTCTGATAGTTCGTGCGGCCCACCGTGGGTTCCATGATGACGAGCCGTCCGCCGGGCGACACCTTGTACTCGATCGATCCCAAACCACGGTAGCCCACGGCGTCGTAGATCTTCGCCGTGAGGCTCGCGAGCTCGTCACGCCACTCCGCCGGTGCGCGCTCCGAGAGCGCGGTGTTGCCGCATTCGGGCGGCCACTGTCGGATCTTCCTCCCCGGAAATAGCGCGAGTGGCTGCGAGCGAGCGTTCCAGTATCCGAGCCCAAAGGCCACGCGCTCATCTCCGCCGTCGATCCACTCCTGCACGACGACCTCCGGCTCCCAGCTCGACACGAGGTCGTACGACTCCGTGAGCTGCCGGGCATCACAGGCCTTGAACGCCTTGCGCGGGCTTTTCCTGCGGAACTCACTGTTCTTCACCGCGGGCTTCAGAATGCACGGATAGGTGACCTCGTGCAGGAGCGATGCGAGCTCGGAGCGATCGTTGACGAGCCAGCTGCGCGGCAACGGCCAACCGCGCGCGGTCGCGAGGGCGTGAAAGCGCAGCTTGTCCATCAACAGCTGCACGGTGTCGTGCTCCGGCATCACGATCTCGAAATATTCGCCGAGCGTGACGCGATTCGCCGAGATCCAGAGGACGGGCTCGTCCTTCGTGATCAACAGCGGCGCTCTCGCGTGAAGTCGCCCGCCAATCGCGATGAG
>DATHJR010000081.1:0-2996 GCA_035286525.1 Gemmatimonadaceae bacterium
TCCCGAGCTTCTGGCACTGCTCGCGGCCGCACGTTGACGCGCATTCTCGCCATCCTTCGCGCGCTCCGCTGGCACGCCGCCGGCATCGCCGCGGCAGCCCTCGCGCTGCTCGCGACGCCGTGGTGGGGTCCGCAAGTTCTCTCGCATCTGTCGTTTTTCCGCGTGCGCCATGTGGAGGTCAACGGCTATCGCTACCTGCAGCCACCCGACGTGCTGAAGAGACTCCGTATCGACTCCACGACCAGCGTGTGGACCGATCTGAGTGAGCTGGAGCACCGCGTCAAGGCGCATCCGCTGGTAAGATCCGTAACTGTCGATAGAAATCTGCCCGGCACGCTGGTCGTTCGCGTCATCGAAAATATCCCGCTGGCGTACGTCGCGGCGGCGGGAGGCTTGCGTGCGGTCGACTCGGATGGTCGCTTTCTCCCCATAGATCCGAGTCGGATCGCCATCGATCTTCCGGTGCTCGCCAAGGCGGACACCGTGCTCCTGCATTTGCTCGCTAACGTCCGGAGCGTGAGTCCCGCGCTCTTCGGTGAAATCAGCGACATTCGGAGAACGGGAGGAACCGACATCGCACTCACGGTATCGACGACCCAGGTACGCGCGCTCGCGAGCGTCTCCGCGCAGCGGCTCGCCGACATCATTCCCGTCGAGGCGGATCTCGCGCGCCGAAAGGCACGAGTGACCGAGCTCGACCTGCGCTTTCGTGATCAGGTCATCGCCAGGACGCAATGAATCCCGAACGATTGGTCGCCGGCCTCGACATCGGCTCCTCCCGCACCACCGCCATCATCGCCGAGGCGGTCGGCGATTCTCTCCACGCCTCGCTCAAGATCCTCGGCGTCGGCAATGCGCGAACCGCCGGGATGCGTCGCGGGATCGTCTCCGACATCAAGGAGACCACCCAGTCGATCCAGAAGGCGATGCGTGAGGCCGAGCGGATGGCCGGCGTGCAGGTGGATGGCGTGTACGCGGGAATCGCGGGGGAGCATGTCGAGGCCATGAACAGCTCCGGCGTCGTCGCCGTGAATGGCGACGAGGTGACGCGCTCCGATATCGAGCGCGCGAACGAGGTCGCTCGCACCCAGCCCATTCCCGCGGACCGCGAGCTGCTCCACGCGATCCCGCAGGAGTATCGCGTCGACCGCAACGCGGGAATTCGCGATCCGGTCGGGATGAGCGGGATGCGCCTCGAGACCGAGATGTATCTCGTCACCATCGGGTCCTCGCCCGCGCTCAATCTTCGCAAGTCCATCGAGCGCGCCGGCTACAAGGTGCGCGAGCTCGTGCTCGAGCCGCTCGCGAGCTCCTTCGCGGTGGTCACCGACGAGGAGAAGGAGCTGGGCGTCGCGCTCATCGAGATGGGGGCGGGAACGACCGACCTTGCGATCTTCCACGAGGAGAAAATCCGGTTTCTCGGCACCATCGCGTACGGCGGCGCGCACGTGACCAGCGACATCGTTCACGGCATCGGTGTCACGCAAGCGGACGCCGAGCGTCTGAAGGAGAAATACGGCTGCGCGTACGAACCGTTCTTCGAACATTGGGATGAAGTCATCACGCTGCCGAGCACCGTGGCGCAAGGAGACCGGGAGATCAAGCGCGAGCTCCTGGCGCACATCATCCATCAGCGGATGGACGAAATTTTCGGATTGGTGAATCAGCAGATAAACGATTCGGGCTTTGCGGGGCGGTTGAGTGCCGGCGTCGTGCTCACGGGTGGCGCGTCGGCGATCATGGGGGCGGCGGAGCTGGCGAGCGACGTGTTCGGAACTGGCGCTCGCGTCGGCTCACCGGCGGCGAGTGTGGGTGGGCTGAGCGATGCCGTGGAGGCGCCGCGGTTTTCCACCGCGGTGGGGCTCGCCCTCTTCGGCGCGCATCGCATGTCCCTCGGCGCAGCCGGCTCGGCGGCCGCCGGAAAGCGCAAGTCGATGGGGTCGCCAGGCATGGATCGGATTGCGCAACGTGTCAAGACTTGGCTGCAGGATTTTTTCTAGTCGAACCGGATCCGTTACCGACTCGAGTTATCCACACTGAAATAACCGTTATTTGGTGGTGTGCTAATCGATCGCTCGCGCTATATTCACCGCAGCATTATTCACCGCAGTAATTGGTTGCAGCCATGACTCCCGCTCGCAGCCGCCCGCCTTGCCCCGCTGTGCCGCCGTCCGCTTGCAGGATCTTCCACTTCCTGGAGTCCTCCCCGCCATGATCTTCGAGTTCGAGGAGAGCACCTCGCAAAACGCCCGTATGAAGGTCGTCGGCGTCGGCGGAGGCGGTGGGAATGCTGTCAATCGAATGATCGAGGAGCAACTCGAAGGCGTCGAGTTCATTTCGGTGAACACCGACGCGCAGGCGCTGTTGAGCTCCAAGTCGGACGTGAAGATCCAGATCGGGAAGAAGCTGACGCGCGGGCTTGGCGCGGGCGCCCGCCCCGAGATCGGTCGGCAGGCTGTCGAGGAGAATCGGGACGAGGTGCTCCGTGTGCTCTCCGGCTCCGATCTCGTGTTCGTCACCTGCGGCATGGGCGGCGGCACCGGCACGGGCGCGGCCCCGGTCGTCTGCGAAATGGCGCGCGAAGCCGGCGCCCTGTGCGTGGGCATCGTCACCAAGCCGTTCCTGTTCGAGGGACGGAAGCGCATGCGCCAGGCGGAAATGGGCATCGCCGAGATGCGAAAGCACGTCGACACGATGATCGTCGTGCCGAACGAGCGGCTGCTCGCGGTGGTCGGGAAGGGAATTCCGTTCGGCGATGCGCTGAAGAAGGCGGATGAGGTGCTGCTCCATGCGACTCAGGGCATCTCGAACCTGATCAGCGTCACCGGCCTCGTGAACGTCGATTTCGCCGACGTCCGCACGGTCATGCAGGAAGGCGGATCGGCCCTCATGGGCACTGGCATCGGTCGCGGTGAGAATCGCGCCATAGAGGCCGCCCAGCAGGCGATAGCCAGCCCTCTGCTCGACAACGTCTCGGTCTCTGGCGCGACAGGAGT
>DATHJR010000082.1:0-3762 GCA_035286525.1 Gemmatimonadaceae bacterium
TGGTACTGGTTTTCGGGCGTCTGGTCCGTGACGCGGTGCGAGCCCCTCACGGCCTGCAGCGCCTCGAGCAGTGCGGCTCGCGTAACACCGAGCTCCTCCAGCAGGACCTTCGATTCGGTCCCTTTCGTCTCGGCCAACGCCAGCAGCAAGTGCTCCGTCGACACGAAGGCGTCCTTCAGCTTTCGCGCTTCGTCGTCGGCATTGTCGAGCACCTTGTTGAGCTCGCGGGAGAGACTCGGCTGCGCGCCGCTCTGCTTCGGATAACGCGCGATCTCCTGCTGAATTCGCTCGCGGAGCCGGTTGGCATCGACGCCGAGTTTGTTGAGGAGAGGGACGACGATCCCCTCCGATTGGCCGACCAACGCGAGCAGCAGGTGCCCGTCATAGACGAGCGGATTGCCGTTCTCGCGCGCGAGAGAAATGCTTTCATTGAATGCCTCGGCGGCTTTCACCGTGAGGCGATCCGCATTCAACATGTCGGGGGCCTATGTGATAATGTACGTTATCAGATGCGACATAACTGTTTACAATATAGCTGCTTGCAAAGCTGATATCTGACCACGGTGCGGGGTCGTCAGCGGCGTCTCAGGCGTGCTGTCGTCATACTGTCGCTGCCATTTGTCTGCATTCCGACGCGCCAGGATGGCGCACCGTTGACCATCGCGCGCCGCTCTCCTAGTCTTGCCGCATGATGCGCACCCGCGCGACTTTCGTCGCTATCATCGTTGCAATCTCCTCCGGATGCGGCAACGCCACCGCTCCGAGCCTCGGCATGCCCGACTCCACATTCGTCGCAACACTCAGCGAGCTCCGGCGCGCCGAGTCCGATACATCGCTCGATGTCACCATGCGTGACTCGACGCGTCGCATGATCCTGCGCCGGCACAAGGTCACGAGCACCCAGCTCGAGGCAGCCTCGCGCATCCTCGCCCAGACTCCAGCGCGCGCGAGCGACCTCTGGCGTCAGATCGAAAGCGTGCCTCTCATTTCCACACCCAGGGCCGGCGCCCCCCGCCCTGCCGCCGGCCCCGGAAACAATCGCCCCGTACAGCATTAAACACGAACGCGCGACGACGGCAGGCGTCGACGCGCGTTCGAGAGCTATTTGATCACGATCATCTTCTTCGCGACCGCGCGTCCCTCGACCTCGATCCGGTAGAGGTACACGCCAGACGAGATTTCCTGAGAGCTGTTCAGGTAATTGCCGTCCCAGAAGGCAGCGTAGCTCCCACAGTGCAGTTGCAGATTCACGACCGGCTGTCCGGTCGCTCCGTCCCCGCCGAGCAGGACTGGAATGGCCACGAGCTGTGCGAGCACATTGTAGATCCTCAGCGTGACGCGATAGCTGCGTCCCGACTCCGTGCAAGCCGGAGGATCTCCAATGGTGAACGGTATGGTCGTGGCCGGGTTGAAGGGGTTGGGAAAATTCTGACCAAGCTCGAACCCGGGGCTGCGCTCAGGGGGATGCTTCGCAGAAGAGGAGTCCTGCGCCGCCCCCGCAGTCGGCACGAGCGCGCCAAGGGCGAGCACAGACAACAGTGCGGCCCAGCGGTGCTTCATGTGCCTTCTCCATGCGGACGAATGACGGCGCTACACGCTCTCCTGCCAAGGGACCGTAATCCACGAACCGACGCGAACTTAGACATGCGCCGGAGGAGTGTCAAGCAATTCGCAGGCGACCGTCCGCCGGCCGTACCGAAGGGCGCCGAGGCTCATCTCGCGACCAGCGCGCCCTGCTCCCAGGCGTCAAACGCGCGAAGGGGACGGCCGTCGGCTAGATGCTCCTGAAGGAACTCCCGGAGGAGCCGCTGGTGCGCCTTCGCGGCCCTCGGCTCGCACTCCTCTTGCCGCCTCCCCGAGCTCCACTCCGCGATCGCGCGGCGAGCCTCGGGTGGCAACTTGCGCCCGCCCGGATAGAACCGGGCACAGCGCTCGCAGAGCACCCCGCCCGCGGTATGGCTGAACGGGAGCTCGACCTCCGCATCGATCGGCGCGTGGCAGGCCGCGCACGTGTCGATGGTTGGGGCGAACCCCATCTCCGCCACCAGCCGCCAAGCTCCGGAGAGGGTCGCCTCCATCGCGTTACCCTCGGGCGCCGCGGCAAGCCGATCGAGCGCATCGGTGAGGACGTCGAACAGGGCCACGGACACGTCGTCGGCGCCGCTGAAGCGCAGCACGAGCTCCGCCAGCGCTGACGCGCCCACGAAACGCCCCATGTCCTCACCGAGCTCCGCGCGCGATCGCGTGACGTCGAACGCGGCCAGCGTCTGCAGGTCGCGGCCATCCTTCAGCTGGAGTTGTGCCGCACCCTCGGCGAACAGGTCGAGCGCGCTCCCGAAACGGCTCTTGGAGCGGCGCGCGCCTCGTGCGAGCACCGACTGCAGCCCCGCATCGCGCGTCGCAAGTCGCAGGATGCGGGAGGTCTCCGAGTAATCGAAGACGTGCAGCACGATGGCGTCTGTCTCGACGAGGGGCATATGGGAAAGCTAGCCCGTCTGCCGCCGTTGGAGCTATTTCGCAATACCGAACCTCGCGCCGACGAGGAACGCGCGACGCGGCGACGCGAAGCCGAATACCTGCTGGAATTTGCGGTCGAACAGGTTGTCGACGCGCGCCGTGAGCACGACGTCCGGCGACGCGGATCCGCCGTGCCTCAGGATCCCCAGCTCGCCCGCGAGCGCGACCACCGTGTACGAGGGCAACGTGACGGCCTTCGGAATGAACGTGATCTCGTCGGAAAAGTCGCGGTCGTCGCGGTCGCCGATCGTGGCCACCTCGAAATGCAGCGAGGTCTCGGGGCGCGAGAACGCGTACGACGCTGTCGCGCTCGCGAGATTCGAGGGCCGCCGCAGCAGCCGTTCGCCCTGTACGAAGTTGGCGGTGGCGGAGCTGTCGATGCCCGCATCGGTGACGCGCGTCTTGGTGTACGTGTACGAGGCGCTGAGCGTGAGCGGCGCCGCCAGCGTCACGCGCAGCGTCAGTTCGACGCCATCGGATGTCGCCGCCGCGAGGTTGTAGTAGTTCGGCGTGCCCGGATCAACGAGACCGTTGTACTGGATCATGTCGCGAAAGCGCTGATTGAAGTACGTCGCGCCGATGGACGCACGACCGCGCGCGATGTCCTGCTCCGCGCCCGCCTCCCAGCTGCGCGAGCGTTCGGGACGAAGGTTCGGATTCCCCACGTCGAACGGCTGCGTGGCGGAGCTCTCCTCGAACGTCGGCTCGCGAAACGCAGTGCCGAATGCCGCGTGTATTTTCGTCGCGCTCGGCAGCTCGTACGCCGCACCCACGCGCGTGCTCGTGAAATCGCCGAAGATGCTGTTGTGATCGACGCGCACTCCGCCGGTGTACCACAGGTGGCCGAGCGAGGTGCCCGCGATCTGCGCGTATCCCGCTCCCACGGTACGATGCTGCGGGCTTCCCCCCGTTGTTCGCTCGTGCTGCGTTTCGTACGAGCCGCCGCCGGTGAGGATCACGTCCGGCACGAGGGTGTAGTTCAGGCGCGCATCGGCGCCGCGCCGGTAGAGGCGAGAGCGCGTGTCGTAGGGGAAGTCGGTATCATCGGGATGGTCGGGGCGATCCTCGGAGCGTACGTCCGCGTCGGTGGCGCCGAGCGACACGCGCGCCTCGAGCCGGCTCGTGAGGAATCGTCCCGCATCAAGGGAGCCGATGAAGCGGCGCTCGGTGTGGGTCTGGTTGCTGTCGTTCGGGACGCCGTTGCTGTTCGTGGCGATGTGGCCGCCCGCATCGATGTAGCGAAGC